>JAESQQ010000966.1 GCA_016765095.1 Planctomycetota bacterium
CCGCCCCTACATTCACCCGTACCGGAACTTCTGGCGGGCAGCACTAGCTCCTCCCCTCGCCCTGGGAGCCCCCGGAGACGACGCTCGCTTTGGCGAGGCCAGCCTTGCGTCTCCGCGCCTCACGCAGGCCCACGCGCAGGACTTTCGTGCAGAATCTTCATGATGCTTGCAGCCGCGCACGGCTCCGAGCGTTGGTCGCTAGCTAAGGAGTGGAGAGGTGAAGGAGAGGATCGGCCCTTACGAGATACTCGAAGAGCTCGCTCGCGGCGGCCAAGGGCTGGTGCTGAGAGCCAAGCACTCGGACTTGGGAACGCCCGTCGCGGTCAAGGTGCTCCTCGATCTGGACCCCGAATCACTGGCGCGCTTTCAGCGAGAGGGCAAGACCCTGGCTCGCCTTCGTCACCCGAACCTGCTGCGGGTCGACGCCTTGGGCTTCGAAGGCGGAACGCCCTACATGGCCATGGAGTTGGTACGCGGTCAGGACCTCGCTGACCGAGTGCGTAGGGAAGGCCCCCTCAGCCTCGAGGCCCTCGGGTCGACCCTCGGAGTCGTGTCACGGACGCTCCACTACTGCCACGAAAACGGGATCGTCCACCGGGACCTCAAACCCCAGAACGTCATGATCGAGGCCGAGAGCGGCCGAGTCCTTCTCGTCGACTTCGGCTTGATCCGACGCGATCGTCTCCGCCACGCCTGGGCCACCCAGGACGAACATAGCCTGACGCAGGAGGGCACGATCCTCGGCACGCCAGCCTACATGCCCCCCGAACAAGTCTCCGCCGAGTTCGGATCGGTCGATCGTCGCTCCGACGTCTACTCCCTCGGCGCGTTGCTCTACTTCCTCCTGACCGGCGAGCAGCCCTTTGCGGGCCCAACCCTCGTCAACGTGCTGATTCAGGTTCTGGAGTCGGCTCCCCCTGACCCTCGTCGTGTCAACCCGGCCATTCCCGACGGGCTCGCCGAGCTCTGCCTGCAGTGCATGGCCAAGCCAATGGACGAGCGTCCACTCTCTGCCGAGGTGTTCGCCGACGAGCTGGAGGCCTGCCTGCTCGAGCGCCCGGGACCCACGCGCCGCCCCGGGCTGGCGCTAGCGCTTTCCCTCGGAGGGATCTTGCTCCTTCTGCTGGCAGGTTCCTTAGTCTGGCAGGCCTCGGAAGACTCCCCACCCACGGTCACGCTGGGCTCGCCGACCTGGCCACCCCGACCCTCGCCTTCACCTTCGTCGCGCCCCTCGGAGCACAGCTCCTCGCTCTTTGGGCGAGGCGTTGCGGCCCTTGAAGCGAATCGCGACCGAGACGCGCGCGATTTGTTTCGGCGCGCTGCCGAGGAGGGCCACGTCCAGGCCATGCTCGACCTAGCGGCCTTGCTCGGGAGCGGCGGGGGGGGAACTCGGAACAGAGCGGAGGCAGCCAGGTGGTTTCGCCGGGCCGCGGACTTGGGCAACGCAGAAGCCATGTACAGGCTCGCTGTCTCCTACCAGAAGGGTCTCGGAGTCCCTCGGGACGAGGCCCAGGCGGCGGAGTGGTATCGCCGTGCCGGCGAGAGGGGCCACGCGCGCGGCATGTTTGGGCGAGGGCTCATGCTGGAGGAGGGCTTGGGCGTCACCAAGGACGAAGCCAAAGCGGCCGCGTGGTACCGCCGGGCTACGAGGCTGGGCCACCGCGGCGCCATTGCCAACCTTGGCGCCCTGCTCGGACAGGGACGAGGGGTGCCCAAGGACGAGGCCCAAGCCGTGAAGTTGCTCCGGCGCGCAGCAGATATGGGCGACGCGACCGCGATGTGGAATCTGGGCGGCCTTCTGGAGAGGGGCTCGACCGTCCTCCCCAAGGACCTGCCCCGTGCGCTCGAGTGGTATCGCCTCGCCGCGGCGGAGGGAGACCTGGGCGCCATGGCCCGCTTGGGAGGCCTGCTGATCACAGGCCACGGGCCAAAGGGGACGGCAGAGGGCGTCGCATGGCTTTGGCGGGGCGCGAAAGCGGGCCACCCCGGCGCCATGTACGGAATTGGCTTGGCGCTTCAAGAGGGGATCGGCGTCCCTCAGGACAAAGTTCAGGCCGCGAAGTGGTTTCGCTCCGCAGCGAAAATGGGCCATGCGGAGGCCATGGCCAACCTTGGCCAAGCACTCCAGTGGGGCACTGGCGTCCCTCGGGACCCGGCCCAGGCGGAGCTGTGGTATCGCCGCGCTGCGAAACAGAACAACGGACCTGCGATGTCCTTCCTGGGCAAAATGCTAGCGACCGGCGACGGGTTGGCAAAGGACGAGGCCCAAGCCGTGAAGTGGTTTCGTCGCGCCGGCGAGGCCGGTTACCTGGACGGAGTCTTCAACATGGCCCTGATGCTACTGAGCGGTCGGGGGGTGGCCAAGGACCCGCCGCGAGCCGCAGAGCTGTTTCGCCGCTGCGCGAGGGTGGGCCATGTAGACGCGATGTTCAGCCTGGGCCGGCTCCTCGAAGACGGGAATGGCGTGGCAAAGGACGCGGTCCAAGCGGCGACGTGGTTTCGAAGAGTCAGCCTGGGTAACGATCCAGATCTCCGGCACGCCGCCCGAGCTGCCCTCAAGCGCCTGAGGGAAGAGTGAGAGCGCCGATCAAGGCCGAGCGCTCATTTGAAAGAGACTCGCTCGCCTCCCCTTCTCGGGCGAGCTACCCAAGGGGAGGCGACATGATCACGAGGGACACCATGAGCGAGATCGAGGCTGACTTGTCGCGGGCCGCGGACGCGGTCAAGCACGCACACGCGCTCCTGATCGGAGCCGGGGCGGGAATGGGCGTCGACTCCGGGCTCCCCGACTTCCGTGGAGACGAGGGCTTCTGGAAGGCCTATCCGGCCTTTCGCCACCTCGGGGCCTCGTTCGTCGACATGGCCAATCCACGCTGGTTCCGCGACGACCCCCACTTCGCCTGGGGCTTCTACGGCCACCGCCGCAACCTCTACCGCGAGACCACGCCCCACGCCGGGTTCCAGATTCTCGCCCGCTGGGCCGAGGGGACCGAAGGCGGAAGCTTCGTGTTCACGAGCAACGTCGACGGGCAGTTCCAGCGAGCAGGTTTCGACCCCGAACGAGTCGACGAGTGCCACGGAGCGATCGACTTCAGCCAGTGCCTCGCCGACTGCGGAGCCGGGATTTTCCCAGGCGGACCGGAGCGAATCGAAATCGACGAGGCGACCATGCGGGCCTCAGATCCGCTTCCGCGCTGCCCTCGCTGCGAGGGACTCGCCCGGCCCAACATTCTCATGTTCGGCGATTGGAACTGGGAAGAGGGACGCCAGATCGAGCAGCAGCGTCGCCTGGCGCGCTGGTGGAACGACCTCGAAGGCCGCCGGGTCGTGGTGATCGAGATCGGCGCTGGCGGGGCGATCCCGACCGTTCGGAGCTTCTGCCAGCGAACCGCAGGGACCCCAGGCTGCACTTTGATCCGGATCAACCCGCGCGAGCCTGACGTCGCACGCGGCCAAATCGGGCTCCCGCTCGGAGCCAAGGAAGCGCTTGAGGCGATCGACGCCCTGCTCTAGCCGCGCAACTCGTCGGAGAGAAGTGCGATCCGAGCCTGTAACGCAAGCCTCCCCCTTCCCCAAGAGTCTGGTGGAAGGAACTAGGCTCATGAACGTTGCGACTCGAAGACCGTCACAGGCCACGCAGAGCTCGGATCCCGAGGCGATTGAGTTCTCCTGCTCTGAGTGCGACCGGTGGATCCGCGTCGCGACCCAGTTGGCTGGCGAGCGAGGCCTCTGCCCCAAATGCCTGGAGCCGATTCGCGTTCCCGAGCGCTCGCAACGCCGCTCCCGCTCCAAACGGCTCGGAGCCGCTCGCGCTCACAAGG
>JAESQQ010000103.1 GCA_016765095.1 Planctomycetota bacterium
TCAGCGCCTAAAGCGCTCTGGCATGAGTTGGAGCGCCGGCAAGCAACCGATACTGACAATCCGAAGTCTGCAGCAGAGTAGCCGCTGGGACAGAGCATGGCCCCTCATTGCGGCAGAATTCCGGAAACGCCCGCTGGTCGTGGTTGTTCAAGACGGCCTGAAGACCTTCCGCCAGCCAGGCTACGCCGTGGCCGCATAGTCGCGACTGGACACTTTTCCTCTGCGTCAGTTCCAGGGCGGCACCCAAGTGGGAACCCGTGAGGCAACAAGAACCAGGCGCCTGTGGCTCCGGCGCCTTGGGCTAGGAGTGCCGCGCGAGCCAGGCTCTCGCGACAGCCGTGCTTCACCGCGGAGCCGGTCAGTCGGTGAGGCCTAGCGCCCGAAGACCTTATCGAGGACTCCGCTGGCCTTCTTGCCGGCCTTCTTGGCAGCCTTCTTGCCGCCCGTGGCTGCCTTCTCCGCGGTGTTGGCGGTCCGATCCGCAACGGTCTTCCCGCTCTCGGCTGCGCCGCCCACGGCGTTGCCCGCAGTGTTCGCGGTCCGGTCCACGAGGGTCTTCCCGCTCTCGGCCGCGCCGTCGACGGCGTTGCTGGTCGTGGTCTTGGCGTTCTTGACCGCAGCTGACTTCGTGGCGGGAGCCTTGGGTGCCGGGCAGCCGCAGAGCGCGAGGGCGACCAGGGCGAGAGGAATCAGGCGGTTCACGGGACCTCCAGCGGGTCTCAAGAGTAGGCGGGGAGCGGACGAGCGGCGGCGAGGGCCGCCTCACAGAGGAGGGCAGTCGGAGCGGCCTCGTCGGCGGCGCGAAGGGCAGCGCGGACGTCGCGCGCCTCCTCGAGGGCTTGAACCAGGAGCATTGGGCGGGCGGCGTCGATCCTGTTCGCGAGCGCGAGCAGCTCCGTGCGCCCGACGACGACCCCCCGCAGGCGGGCCCAAAGCACGACCACGAATCGAAACCGCTTGTCGTCGATCAGCAGGCGCTTGGCAATGCTCGGCCAGCGCTGGGCGAACACCCTCGGCGCGAACTCACCCAGGCGACGGTCGATCTCCTCGGTCGGGAGCGGCATTTCGGGGTTCGAGAGTCGGTGCACAAGCTCGAGCTGCCCGTCTAGGTGCCCCAGAATCGAGCGAGCAGAGGTCCTCGAGAGGCGAGCCGTCAACCGAGCGGCCTCGCGGGCCGAGCAGTGGCCACGCCCGGCGGCGAGGAGCTCGCCGGCTTGGAGCGCGTCCTCGCCCAAGTAGCCGTGCTCGCGGAGCCCATAGGTCTCGTAGATCTGGCGGGCCACGAGGCGCCCGAGGAGCTCGGGCCCCCGCTCGCCCTTGGCTTCGCGGTAGCTCTCGAACAAATCGCTGAGCCCCTCGCCCACGCCGCCTTGATCGCTCAGCGCCGCGCGCAGGCTCTCGCTCAACTCGCGGCGAACCTCGGGGTCTGGCGTCAACGCCGCGCCCGCGAGGGCGCCTGCCGTCAGGAGGCCGAACAGCCCGAGGGCGTCGGCGTCCTCGCTGAGCCGGTTCCAACCGGGGGTCGCGAGGGAGTCTCCCTCCTCGTGCCCTTGGGCGAACTCCAGCCAACCTGTCGTCGTCTCGTCTGCCTTCACCGCGCCATGGTATTCGGGGAAGCGGGCGAGCGCACCGTCGGGCTCGGGAGCCAGACCCTCCTGAGTGCGGAAGTTGTGGCGAGTCTGGGGTCCGAACCAAACGGATCCCTACCCGGGGTCGGCCCTGCGTGCTATTAGTGAGGTATGGGACGCAAGACCGCCAAGCAGAGCAAACTCACCGACATCGCTCGGGTCGCATTCGTCCCCCTCACGCTGATCCAGTACCTAAAGGAGCTGACCAACAAGCTCTTGCTCCCCGTCGCGTTCCTGACCGGGGCCGCAGGAATGGTCGCGCTGGTGGCCTGCCTGGTCCTGCTGATGCTGCCCCCCGATCGCTGGCCCCCCGGCCTCGATCCCAACCAGCTTCCGATTTACATGACCCTCTCGCTCGTGGCTTCGAGCCTCCTCGGCTGGGGCTGCATGCAAACCGGACTGAGTCGATTGCGGAACGCGTTCGGCAAAGGCCTAGGCGGCTGGCTGTTCGTGCTCCTGCCCGTGGTGTGCGCCGCGATCACGGTTCTAGGCACCATGGAGGTCATAGAGCCGAGCACCTGGCCAGGCGCTCCTTGGACTGCCCGCGCTGTGCGCTGGTATCCCCCCCTGATCATTCTCGTCAGCCTGGGAGCCTACCTCTGGACTCAACTCCGCCAGGAGGGCGAAGACCGCCTGGCGCGCAACGTGGGATCGATCGCCCTCGTGCTGCCTTATGTGGCGCTGCTCGCGACCTTGGTCCTCGGCGTCGAATCCCCCCTCCTGAGCGAGTCGCTGCGCGACGCCGTCGAGTCCCTGGGCTCTGGGGCGATCGTGGTCCAAATGATCCTGGCGTATTTCTTGAGCCCGAGCGCCGGCCGCTAGCCGGGCCCAATGAGCCACTCATGCTGAAGGCAAGTCGGGCACCTCACGCTCTAGCTCTTCTCCTTCTCGCAGCACTCCTGGGTGGCTGCCCTCAGCGCCAGGGCTCGTCCGCCCAACAGAGAGGGACCCCGCAACCTTCGGATCCCGCTGAGCCCCCAGTCGGTCCCGCTCCTCAAAGCACGGACGACCTGACGATCGTCGCCGGAAAGCGGGTTGGACCGTACGTTCTTGGGTCGTCAACTCTCTCAGAAATCCTAGGAGAGGACTCCAAGGAAGCTCGCAGCGCATTTGCGAAGCGGGGGTTGTTCTTCCAGTTTGAACAGGGTGGCCCGTTAACCGGTGTAACGGTTACCTCTCTTGAGTTTCGGGACTCGTCGGGAGTTGCCGTTGGATCTTCTGTGCAGGCGGTCAAGGACGTCTACGGCGACCCGCTTACCAACGAGATCATGGCTAGACGCAACACATCACCTTGGCAGCTCGTCGTGCTTTTGGCCTCCGCCCTCTCTGGGACCGCATGTTCCACAACGGCTGACAAGAAGGCGCCCCCTAAGGACCACCCTGCGGCATACATCCGCGACCTGGACACGTATCTCCGAGGGGCTTGGGAGAACCTGGAGAAGTTGAACTCCTCCCTCTTCGCGTTCCCAAGCGAGTTCCTTACGAACGACCCGAGCAAGCTCAATCCGCCGCTCACGATCGAGGAGCTGAAAGAGCCCGTCGAAGCGGGTGGTCTCCGGCTGGTCTTGCTGGGCACCGAAGACGTGCGCGGGTTCTTCAGTGTCCACTGGACGGAGGTAAACCCAGACATTCCCTATCGCCTCTACGGTCGTGCCCAAGTCTCTCTTCGGCTCAAAGATCGCACGGTGACCTTGCTCGTCCCCTACTCGGTCGTGGGTCAACCGGGCGGCAAGGTGAGCCTCGGATTTGCAGGCCAAGAGACCGAACTAGGCTTTGGCTCTACCGAAGGCGAGATCACATGGGGCAACTGCCGCTGGGGCCTCCGCTCCCGACTGCCCATGCGAGCGGCGCCGACGGAGCTCGAGAAGATCCCAACCACTCGCCCGGATGGGCTATAGCGCCTTAGCGCCGACGAGGACCCCAGTCGTCTGAAGTCGCCGACCGCCACGTAGAGAGCTACCGCCAGCCAGGCCAGACCTTGACGACATACCGCTTGGCAGCCGCCGTCGAGACGAGGGGCCAGCATGGCGCCTCGAAGGGCTTCGTGAGCGTGCCGCCCAAGACCGCAAAGCGCATGCGTCGGAAGCTGGTCGGAGCCCGTGTAGCCCTGGCCGAGGCCCGGTGCTGGCTGCCAGCCAGCGTCTTGCCTCAACGCCACTCCCTGGTGACGAATCCGGGCTAGACGCTACCTGAACTGCGGTACACCAACCGAGGCCAGGCACCTTACGCCCGGCCTCAGCTCGTTCAGCTCCATGTCGTCCGATCAGTCCATGGCGAGCGAGCGGCCCGTCGAGCCGAGGACCTCGAACGCGCGCTGGAGACGTTCGACGAGGCCTTGCTCGCCCTTGCGCAGCCACGCCCGGGGGTCGTACTGCTTCTTGTAGGGCTTGCCCGTCTCGGGATCGAGTTGGTGCGTGAACGCGGCCGAGTTCTCGTTGACGTAGGCCCCGACCGGCTTCGAGAAGGCGAACTGAGTGTCGGTGTCTATGTTCATTTTGAACACGCCGTACTCGACCGCCTCCTTGATCTTGCTCTCGTCCGAACCGCTGCCGCCGTGGAACACGAGGTCGAGTGGGTTGGGGCCCGTTCCGCAGGTCTCAGCGACCAAGATCTGGCTGTTCTTGAGGATCTCGGGGCGCAGCTTGACGTTGCCTGGCTTGTAGACGCCGTGCACGTTCCCAAACGAGGCTGCGGTCGAGAAGTGGCCGATCGGGCTCAGCTTCTTCCAAGCCTGGAGCACGTCAGCCGGCTGGGTGTAGAGGTGGCTGTTGTCAGCGGAGGTGTCCACGTCCTGGCCAACCCCGTCCTCTTCGCCGCCGGTCACGCCCAGCTCGATCTCGATCGACATTCCGATCTTGACCGCCCGCTCGAGGATCCGCGCCGACTCGCCCAAGTTGAAATCGATCGGCTCGGCGCTCAAGTCGAGCATGTGAGAGCTGAACAGGGGCTTCCCGTTGCGCTCGAAGTAAGTCTCGCCGTGGCCGATCAGCGCCTCGACCCAGGGGATCAGCTTCTTGTTGGCGTGGTCGGTGTGGAGCACGACGCAGACTCCGTAGTGCTCAGCCAAGAGGTGAACGTGCTGAGCCGCCGAGACTGCGCCCAAGACCTTGGCCCTGCCCCCGTCGGGGAGGCCCTTGCCGGCGTAGAAGTGCGCGCCGCCGTTGCTGAGCTGAATGATCACGTCGGCCTTGGCTTGGGCCGCAGCCTCCAGGACGGCGTTGATCGAGTTGGTCCCGACCACGTTCACAGCGGGGAACGCAAAGGCACCCTCGCGAGCGGCCGTGAGCAGGGTCTTGTAGTCCTCGCCGCTGACGACGCCGGGCTTAAGTGTGGACATAGGTCTCTCCCTCGTTGGGTGCGAGCGCGGAGGATAACCGAGCTGGAGCCCGGGTGGGAGGCGGCCTGGAGCCCGGCGGCTAGTTCCTACGCCCCCCGTGCGGCGACGAGACCCTCGAATCAGAGCGCGGCGTATCCGCTCTCCGCGACGGCCTCGCGCTGGAGCGCCTCGAGCCCCTCTCGAACGCCGCGAATCACGATCCCGGCCGCCTTGAGCTTCGACGTATCGAGCGCAGCAGAGAGGGGTCGGGCGGCGTCCTGAGCGAGGGCGGAGGTCGGCAGATACTCGATCGCGCTCGGATCGAGCTCGAACACCGCGCACACCTCTCGCGCAAAGTCCTCGCGAGACAGCGCGTCGGGCCCCGTCGCATGCCAAATCCCGCTCGCTCCTTGCTCGATCAGCGCGAGCGTGGCCGCGGCCACGTCTGGCCCGTAGCTCGGGGAGGCGACTTGATCCGTCGGAACCCGGAAGGGCTGGCCCGCCCGGACCCGGCGCACGAGCTGGTAGACGAAGTTCTTGCCCTGACGCTCGGGCCCATAGACCGTGCTCGTACGCAGGCAAAGCGCCGCCGAACCGAGCTCAGCCAAGCCGTCCTCGAGCGCGGCCTTGGCCCGCCCGTAGACGTTGAGGGGCGCCCTCGGATCCTCCTCGCGATAGGGGCCAGCAGCCCCGTCGACCACGTAGTCCGTCGAGTAGGTCACAAATCGCGCCCCCTGAGCGGCGGCCGCGCGCGCCAGCAGGAGGGGGAGATCGCAGTTTCGCCGCTGCGAGGCTGCGGGGTCAGCCTCGTTCCCGTCGACCCAGGTCCACCCGGCGGCGACCACGACCAGCTCGGGCGCGACCTCGGCCACGATCGCTTCGAGGCTCGCGGCGTCGTCGAGATCGAGGAGGCGCAACCCCGCGACCTCGACGGTCGCATAGGTCCCGATCACCTCGTGACCCCCCCCGCCAAAGAGGCGAGCCAAGTGCCCACCGATCTGGCCCGACGCTCCCACCAGAAGAACTCGCACAGTTTCCCTCCCTCCCGTCTAGCCCAGCGCGAGAGCGCCACGCTTCTCTCTTCTCCCTCTTTTTCCTTGGGCGTCCTTAGACCGCTTTGGGTTTGGACCCTGCACGTTTGTTGGGCATTTCGTAGGGGCGGGGTTTACCCCCGCCTGCTCGGGCGGGGGTAAA
>JAESQQ010000967.1 GCA_016765095.1 Planctomycetota bacterium
CCGGCGCGCCGGGTCCTGGAGGCTGGTCGAGGGGCACGAGGTCTTGGAAGTCGTCCTGGGGCTGCGCGTCGGGCATAGGCCCGTCCATAGGCGGCAGATCGTGACCCGGCTGAATGTCGCTCTCACCCGTGATCCGCTTGAGGCCGTCGGCGGGGGGCAGCTGGTTCAGCTTGCGCGCTCCCTCCTGCTGCTTGCCGAGCATCTCCTGGCCGACGGTCCGAAGCCGCTTGGCCAGCTCTTTGAGCCGCTTGTGGGCCTTGAGCCGCTCAGCGAGCTTCTGGTAGTCCTTGGCCAGAGCCCGAAGCTCGGCGCCTGCACCGGTCGCGTCCTTCTTGAGCAGCTTCCCCTGGGCTGCCAAGAGCCGCTTCCCGAGCGCGGTCAACTTGTCCTGGGCGGTCGCGACTGCGAGGCCCTTGCCAAAGGCCTCTTGGATCCGCCCACGAGCCTCGTTGCTGAGGTCCTCGCCCGCGAGCTTGTCGCCGAGCGTAAGCGCATGCTTGCTCGCGCCAGCCAGATCGTTCCCGCGCAACGCTGCCGCGAGGTCCGCAGTGTCGGCGAAGCGGCCCAGCTCAGCGAGGAGCCCTCCCGAGATGATCTCCTTGCGCATCCCGATCGCCTTGGCCATCTTCTCGGCCTCGCGGGCGCGCTTCTCGAGTTCCTCGAGGAGATCGCGCGGCTTGGTCCCCTGCTTCGGGTTTCGCAGCCTCTCCGCCGTCTCCTTCATCTTCTTCTTGAGTTCCTCAAGCCGCCGAGACTCCTCCTCGGTCAAGGCCTTGGCCCCGAGCTCCTTGGCGCGCTCTTCGAGGCTCTGGCCAGCCTTCGCCGCCCGGGCTAGCTCCGCCTCGGTCAGCCCGACCTCGCTCGCCTCTGAGCGGGTGGTCGTCAGCAGGAGCCCGCTCATGAGGAGCAAGAACAGAACCGGCGCTCCCCAAGCGGGGTTACTCAGAAAAGCCGGCAGCTGTCGTTCGAGCCCAGCTCGAGCCGCAGGAATCTCAAGCTCGGCTGCCTGGAAGTGCAACTCGATCGCCGGGCCGGACTGGCCCTCGAGCTCGAACGAATAGGCCGAGCAGAGGAGTTCGTTCCGGCCGGCGCGCTCATCCCAGTGGGCGAGGGCCTCGAGCGCGCTCGGACGGCGGAGTCTGCTCCAGACCCAAGTCAACGCGACCCAGCCCGCGACCGCGCCGAGGCCAGCGCCCGCCAGCCAAGTCACGATCAAGTCGTAGCCAGTCTCGAACAGGGGAATCCGAACCGGATCCCCTTCAGGGAGGAGGTTGAGCGCCCAGAGAACGAGCAATCCGACCGCCAGACTCCCGAACAAGGGGGCCGCTGTGCGGTCGAGCGCCCGCAGCCACCGGACCTTGATCAGGCGACGCGCCGCCTGCTCCCCGAGCTCCTCGAAGACTTCTCCGCGTTTCGTCATGCTGTCCTCGCCCGCATCCAGTGGCGCCGCCCGGTCGCGCCCTCTGCATTGTGCATCACCGCGACGCCCCTCGTCTTGGGGGTTCTTCCTCGCGAAATTGGACCCGAACCGCTCACTGGTCCTCAAGAGCAGTCAGGAGCGCCTTGACCCGGCGCTCGACTTCGGGGTCCCGGGTTTGGTCTCGGGCCTCTTCGAGGGGAAAGCGTGCGAGCTCACCCAAGGTCTTGAGCTCTCGACTCGCGGCCTCTCGCTTCTGCCAGTTCGAGTCGCCCAGCTGACGAATCTTGCTGGCGATCCTCGCCCGAAGCGCCGGAGGGATCTGGGGAGTCGGAACCGAGGCAAACAGGATCTCTCGAGCCGGCACATAGATCTTCCCGTCCCCCGTTTGGATCGGGAGCAAGGTCTCGCGGAGGACGCCGTTGACCTCGCCACCACCCCAGAGCTCTGCCTTGAAGGGGATCCCCTCGCTGAAGTCAGGTCGCTCGCCCTCAAGCACATTGCTCAGCGTGCGGATCTGACTCGGGGGCACCGGCAGGACCTCGCCCGTGCCCGCGAAGGTGATCGCTTCGAGGTCTATCATCCCCACGATGATGTCGCCGCCGACGAGGGTCAGGTGGGGCTGAAGGACCTCGACGTCCTCGTCCTCAGATCGCTTTCCGACGGTTCGGAGCACGTCAGCCGAGACGACAGCCCGGACCTCGCTGGAGTGGAATCTGACCTCGCCAAACAGATCGGAGACGAACGAGAGCGTCTCTTCGCTGAAGAAGGCCCTGAACCGACTCTTGTCTTGGAGGGTGACCCAGAACCCAGGCTGCCCCTCTCCGATTCGAACCAGACTCTTGATCCGAACCAGCGGGACCTTGCGAATGCCCCAGCGTGTCGCCAACCCGATCTGGCTCTCGGGTGGACTGCGAACCATCAACCGGTCACCGCCGATCGTCTCGACGAGGAGCCGCCCCGGAGGCGCCGCCCGGAGCCCGTCGCTCCCGCGGCGAATCACGAGCCGGTCCATCCGCTCCGGCCGGAGATCCACCGAGAGCCCCGTCGTCATTTCGAATCGAAGCCCTTCGACCAGGAGCTTTCCGGAGAGCTTCTGACCGTCCTTGAAGTGGATCCGCGAGCCGCCTTGGTACGCGCCGCCCGCCAACGCGGCGACCAACTCGAACAGGACCTTGGCCTTGCCGAATCGAGACTCGATCGCGAGCGACTGGCAGTGCGCCGAGCCCCGCACGCGGGTGTCGGTCCCGAACGCGAGCACGTCGAGCGTCGACCCGGTCAGTCCCAACTCCTCCTCGAGGCTCGCCAAGCTAACGCCTGCCGCCGGACCCAGTCCCTTCGAGCCGTTGAGCAGCTTGCGCTTGACGTCGCGCGGCAGGTCCTTGGTGTACTTTCGCTTTGCGAAGTCTCTAAAGGTCGTGGCGCGCTGCTTGTCACTGATCGCGCCGTTGGCCTTGGCGACGGCGTAGGTCAAGGCCGCCTTGCTCCGGGCAGGGACCTTGATCCGGTAGGTGAAGGTCAGCTCGTAGTTATGGCGCTGGGCGTAGCTCGGACGAACCTTGCTCCGCTTGCTCGTGAGCCCAA
Organism: Planctomycetota bacterium; assembly: GCA_016765095.1. Lineage (GTDB taxonomy): Bacteria > Planctomycetota > J058 > J058 > J058 > NORP233. Next base: position 3,002 of record JAESQQ010000967.1, read on the forward strand.
ACACCAGCGTCACGTTGCTCGAGGTCTCCACGAAGAGCCCGCGGTCCTTCTTCCCAAGCGAACCGCTCAGGGCCTGACCTTGGTCGCTCTTGATCGGACGACCCGGCATCATGTTCATTCGCGCCGTCAGGCGAACGTTGAGCGTCAGCGGGCGCGAGCCAGTGTTCTCGAAGATATCGACGACCCGCGCCCCGATCAGCTTGGCGTGAATCCGAACCCGACGCGTGACCTGGACGTTGCCGCACTGTCCCACGAAGACGTATTCGCGACCGTCCTTGGTCATCAGCTGGGAGCGGGAGTTGAAGTGGACTCCGTTGACCTGGAGCTGGTGGACTTGGCCGACTCGACTGACCTGGAGGTTGCCGCGAGAGTCGACGCTCCAGGCCTGGCCAGCTCCGTCGTTGTGGGTCTGGAAGCGAGCCGGGATGAGCTGTTCTTTGGCCGTCGCAGGAGCGGCGCTGGCCATCCACCCGACCAAGACGAGGACTCCCCATAGGGAGGACACCCGTAGAGAGGAGACGGGCAAACGAGAGGAGAGCGGCAGGCGTGCGTGAAGCGCGGTCATTAGAAGTCACCTGGGGGGGTGTCGGGCGCACCGGGGGTCTTTGGCGCCTTGGGCCGGGGCTCAGGGGCCTGGTGGAAGCTCACGAGGTCTGCGGTCGGGACCTCGCGCCGCGTGCGGAGTGTTTGGATCGGCAGGCGCCCCAAGGCCAGGCGCCCCTCGAGCTTCTCCTTGCTCCAAAGCAGGACCCGAAAGCGGAGCTCTCGAGAGTCCTCTTCCGAGATCTGAGTGATGGAGCGAATCTGATCGCGCGCGATGGAGCTCGTTCCGGTCTTCGTGACGAGCTTGAGCGATTCGACGTCGAGGCTCCCGACGAGGATTGCGCCGCCGGCCAGCTTGGCGTGGGTCACCTTGACGGTCTTCTTCTTGCTGAGCGTCGGGGTTCGCGCCGAGAGCCGCTTGAAGCGCTTGAGGCGGTACGTCGGAATCTCGATCGCGCCGAGTCGGACCGATTCGAGCGAGAAGGAGGACTCCAGAGGCACGATCGGGAGCCGGGTGCCGTCCTTGAGCGTCACCGTCAGGCCCGCATAGCCCTTGCCGCCGTATTGGAGCTCAACGACCTCGCTCAGGTCGCAGGTCAGATTCCCCCAGGGCGTGAGCCCCTTGAGCGAGCCGCGAGGCTCCTTGAGCAGGAGGCGCGTCCCGCCGTGGGTCTCGACGAACACCCCGTTCGGCTCGGCGAGCGGCTTCTCCTGTCGGCGCACGATGCCGAGGAAGCCCTCGGGCGCGAGCGGTAACTTGACGCCGGCTTTGGTCCCCAGGCTCAACCCTTCGCAGGTCGCGTCACCCCGGAACACCTCGCCGCTCGCGACGGCGACCAGCTGTGGGTGACCCACTCGACCGCCTCCGCGCCAGAGCAGGACCTCGTCGAGGTCGACTTGAATCGCCCCAAAGGTCGTCTTGATCACGACCGGTCCCCCCGAGAGGGTCCCCACCATGCTCTCTCGCTCGCCGATCAAGACCGTGTCGTGTTTCTCACGGTCGACCTCGTGCTTGTCGACGAAGTCTTGGACGCCGCCGAGCAAGCTCTCGCTGGGGCCGGCGCCCACGTCCTCGAAGTTGAGCAAGTTGCGCCGCAGCTTGGCGGGGAGATCGCTGACGTAGTCTTGGGAGGTCAGGGTCGCGAACCCGTCCTCAAGCTCGCGCTTGGTCGGCTCCTTATCGAGCTTGATCTGACCGAGGGTCGAGACCAGGCTCCGCTCACTTCGGGGTGGAATCCGAATCTGGAACTCGAACTCGAAGGTCCGGCGGCCTGATTGTTTGAGGCTCGGCCGAAGCGTCGCCCGCGGGCTCGCGATCGTCCACGCAACCGAGGGCTTGCGGCTCCTAAAGAAGGCCACGATCCCGTCCTCTTCCCCCTTCAGACTCCCCGTCGTGACCCGGCGCCCCGAGCTGGAGTGGACCGTGTCGCAAGACCGGGCCAGCCGCGTATAGAGCTTGATCCGGAGGTCGAGGGGAGTCCGACCGGAGTTCTTAAAGGTGTCGACGAACCGAGCGGTGCCCTTTTGGAGGTCGTAGGTGACTCGGCGCTCGAACGCCGACCCCCGCGCCGAGCGACCCTTGAACACGTAAGTCTTCTTGTCCTTCGTCATTTGCGCGGACTGAGGGTTGATCTGGGCGTTGTCGATCGAAAGGACCATAGCCCGGGTAAACGTGTAGCTCGTCCCGCTGTTTATGTAGCCCTGCTTGGTGATGTCCCAGCGGAACCCATTGCGATCGTTGACCGCGTCGTAGGAGATCGGGATCAACTCCTCTTTTGCCGAGGCGCTCAGGGCGCCTGCCACGATCAAGGCTGGAGCCAAGACCAGGGCTGAAACCATCAACCGGGCCAGCGGGGTCGAGGTTGGGGTCATGGCGTCCTTTCGGGGGAGCGAGCCCTCGCGGAGGGGCTCCGAGTGTCGCACACGCTGGGGACCCGGTCAGGTTCCCGATTGTCTGCGAAACGCTCGCACCCCCCTCAGACGCGTGAGGGGATAAAGTGGCCCGCGTTCCAATTAATGTGAGAGACGGGAGCCAATCGAGTGGCGGACGAGCGCTACAAAAAATTCCTCGGGATCGAACCCAGCGAGGATGTCCCCAACTACTACGAGCTCCTCGGAATCGCGACCGAGGAGCGTGACGCTGATGTCTTGGAGAAGGCCTACAAGACCCAGATCCGCAAGCTCCAACAGATTCGAACGAGCAAGGACGCCGGCTTCATCGAATTCCTCAAGGAGGAGATGCGAAGCGCGAGGCGAATCCTAGCCAAGCCCGAGAAGCGGAAGGAATACGACGAGAGCCTCGTCGAAGACGCGCTGGAGGGCTTTAAGGGCTTCGTGGGCTCGCTGATGGTGATGGGTCACATAAACAAGAGCCTCTACGACACCATGGTCAGCCGCGGCGTCGCAGACGGCCTCGCCGAAGCGCAAGCCGTGCGCGCCATAGAGGCGCTCGCGAAAGAGCACGGCGCCACGCTCGAGAAAACGGACCCCGCAGGGACCCCGCCGCCGGCTCCCGCCGGACAAGAAGAGAGCTACGACGGCAGCTACGACGACCTCGGCTATGACTACGTCGAGGAGGACGAAGGCGCCGACTACGACTACGAAGACTCGGGCACCTACGACCAAGGCGACGGCGGTGAAGACCCGGGCTACGGCGACCAGGCTCCCGACTCCCCTCAGCGGGGAGAGGCCGTACTCCAGGCTCCGCCACGTGGCGAGCGCCCCCCGCCGCCGCCGGTTCAAGCCCACGCCCAAGTAGAGCCTGAGTTTCAGGATGAAGAGGCCCTCCCCGACGGCCCCTGGTATCGAGGAGTCGGCGAGCAACCACCGCCCTGGGGCCGACGCGCCGGGAGCGAGTTCCAAATCCAGCGCCGGGTCCGCAAGTCAGGTGGCTCGAGGGCCCCTCGAACGAAGGAGTTCGACGCCGCGGTCCGCTTCTACAACCTCGGGGCCGCCCTCGCGAAAGTCGCGAGCGACGTGCACGAGAAGCTCCGGCTCTATTTCCCGCCCGGCAAGCCTCCGGCCAAGATGATCAACGGCATCCCAGCCATGAAGGTCCTCGACACCGAGCAGAGCACGTATCGGGAATGCCTCAAGAAGTTCCAAGGCGCCATGGATCGCGTCGGCGATAGCCAAGACAGTGACGCGGACTTGGTCCGGGTCCGCTCGACCCAAAGCGTGACCCTCGTGCGCGGGATCCTTGACGAGATCAAGCAGCACAAGCTCCGCTTGATGGGTGGCTTGCCCAGCCAGGAGGAGACCCGCGCCTGGCAAGAGTTCGTCGGGCACTCACGCCCACCGCGGCTGACCCGAGTGATCGATTAGAGACGACGCCGTGCGGCCTGGGCCCAAGCTGATCCTCGCGACCGATGGGGGTCGCCGCGTGGTCCCGATCCTCAAGGGACGGTTGACGGTCGGCCGCGCGGGCGATCAAGACATAAGCCTCTCCGATCGCAAGATCTCCGGCGCCCACGCCCTGCTCGAGAAGTCGAGCGGCGGATATCGCGTTCGCGACCTGGCCTCGACCAACGGGACCTACGTCAACGGGGTCCTGGTCGAGGGGACCCACGCCCTCCACTTCGGTGACGAGGTTCGGTTCGGGAACACCCGCGGGCTGTTCACAGACCTCGACCCGCGTGAGGTCGATTGGCCCGGGACCGACTCTGAGCTCGACCAGGGCTCCGACACGGAGCCTCAATCTCAGGAAGGACCTCAGACGGTCAAGTTTCGGGTCCAAGACATAGAGCGGGGCCTGTTCGACAGCGAAGAGTCCCCAGGTTCGTTGGGCTCGCTCCAGCGGCGACTCCAGGTCCTCTATCGTATGACGGCCCTCACCCGTCGCCCGGGCGGCTCCATAGATAACCTCCTCGATCAAGCGCTCAAGCTGGTCCTCGAAGTCAGCGACGCCGACCGGGGCGCGTTCTTCCTCGTCGATCAGGCGACGCAGAAGCTCGTTCCGCACGGTGTCCGCGACCGACACGGACCGACCGAGGCGAAAGGGATCTCGCGCACGATCCTCAAGCAGGTCCGCACCACTGGAGAGGCGATCATCTCCCGCGACGCCCAGGCCGACGAGCGCTTCGAGGCCAACCAGTCGATCCTGAGCCACAACATTCGCTCGGCCCTCGCGGTCCCGCTCCACGCTCAGACCAGGACCCAGGACCCCTCCGGCCAGCCCCAGAGCGAGGTGTTGGGTGTCCTCCATCTCGACAAGCGCTCCGCCCGTCGCCCCTTCGAGTCCGAGGACCTCCAGCTCGCCGTCATCGTGGCCCAGCAAGCTGCAGCGACGATCGCCAACCTCCGGCTGTTCGAAGCGATCAGCCTCGCCAACAAGGAGCTTGAGCGGGCTCGCGACGAGATCCTGCGCTGGAACCAGGAGCTCGAGGGGAAAGTCGCGGAGCGAACACAGGAGGTCCAGGAGCAGGCCGAGCGGATTGCCGACCTGAGCCGTCAGAAGGACCAGCTCTTGGGGATGGTCGCCCACGACCTCCGGACGCCCCTGACCGGCATGCTCGGCTTCGCCGAGGTCGCGATCAGCGACCTCCAAGCCGGATCGGCCACAGAGCACACCCTCGAAGACCTGCTCGTGATTCGTCAGTCAGCTCAAGAGATGTCCGAGCTCCTAAACGACCTCCTCGACGTCTCTCGACTCGAAGCAGGCAAGATCCGAATCGAGCTCCGGCCTGTGGATATCGGCGCCCGAATTCGCACGGACCGGCGTCGGTATGAAATGTGGGCCAGCTCCAAGGAAATCGGCTTCACGGCCAAGGCTCCGAGCGAGGAGCTCTGGGTCTCTGCGGACCCCAAACGGATCCAGCAGGTCCTCAACAACCTCGTCAGCAACGCCATCAAATACAGCACCTCGGGCGGCATGATCACGCTCCGAGTCAAGCCGGCGGGCAAGGAGGTCGAGGTCTCAGTCCAAGACACGGGTCAGGGGATCGCGTCGGACGACCTCGACAAGGTCTTCGCGAGCTACGAGCAGACCAAGACCCAAGCCACGGCCGGCGAGCACGGGGCAGGCCTCGGGCTCTCGATCGCGAAGAAACTCGTCGAGCTGCACGGCGGTCAGATCTGGGTCGAGAGCAAGCCTGGGGTTGGATCCCGCTTCACCTTCAGCCTTCAGCGGACCTCGCCCCCCTCGGCGACGGGCGACATCTAAACGGGAGTTCACGATCATGAGCGGTCACGTGGAGCGTTGTTGCCGGCAGAAGAGCTGGTCGACAGTGACCCCTCCCGATCGTGCGCTCCCGTTTACTAGTTCCTAAGAGGACGTGCTGGACTCGGGGGAGCCCTGCTACGCAGCTAAG
>JAESQQ010000968.1 GCA_016765095.1 Planctomycetota bacterium
CCCAGCGCGGCGTGGCGGCCGCGGCTGCCAAACGCGAAGCCCAAGCGCGCAAGCGCGCCGAGCGCGAGAGCGAGGCCAAGGACCTCCTCTTGGCGCAGGCCCTCGCCGAGAAGGGAGGCCGCCTCCTCAGCCAGAAGCGGCACGGCCGGGCGAGCTCCCTGTTCGCGGCTAGCCTCCTGCTGCGTGAGTCTTCGCAAGCCCGCACAGGCCTCATGCGAAGCCTGGAGCGGACCCGCCGAGAGCGCTGGAGCGCCGGGCGCTCGCCGCTGACCTCGATCGCGCACCTCGAGAACGGAACCCTCGTGGTCGCTGACCTCCGCGGACGAATCCGCGTCCTCGAGCCGGGCGGAGAGAGCCTCGCCCTCTACGGCGGGACCCAAGGACCTGTCCTATCCCTCGACGCTGCAGCCGGCGTCGTCGCTGCAGGGCTCAACTCAGGCCAGCTCGCGATCTGGGGATCTGAGGACCCGAACCGGCCGACCCTCGTCCCGGCTCACGAAGGTGGGGTCATAGCGCTGGCCTGCAACCCAGGCGGGAGCCAGATCGCGACTGTCGGCCTCGACGCGACCCTCAAGCGTTGGAAGGCCGACGGAACCCTGCTCGCGAGCTACCCACTCGGGTTTCGCCCGCTCTGCGTCGCCTGGAGTTCCGACGCCGCCTGGCTAGCCGCCGGAGGCGTAGACGGCCTGGTCGCCGTCCGCGTCGCAGACGGAGCCCTCGCCCGAGCCCCCAAAGCGGATCGCTGGATCACAGGCCTCGGCTTCGGCCCCGGCGGATTGTTCACTGCCGACCTTCAAGGGTCCCTGATCCAGTGGTCGATCGAGAGCCCCCGCGAGTCGCCTTCCCTCCGGGCGGGTCCAGCTGAGCCGACAGGCTTCCCAGTCACGGCCCTCGCCGCCTCTGACACGGGCTTGGTCGCCGTTGGCTCCCCGCTCGGCAAGCTGCGCTGCTACGACTCGGCTCAGCGCGCATGGACCTACGAGACCCAGCTTGAGACCCACGCGATCACAGCTCTCCACTTCGACGGCCAAGGCCGGATCGCGGGCACCAACGAGCGGGGCGTGATCGGGGTCTTTTTCCCCGCCAAGGGGAAACTCAACACGACCACGACGATCGCCAGATTCACGTGCCTGGCCACGCTCCCGCTCAAGTCCTCGACCGCGTTCTTTGCTGGTGACAATCGCGGCCGGCTAACCCTGGGCCAGTCCGAGGCCCTGAGGGCTCCGGCCACGGGGCCGATCCTCCCTCGTCGAATCAACGGAGTCGCCGTCTCCGACAACGGGGCCCTGCTCGCGGTCTGCTCGAACGGCCGGCGTCTGGTCGTCCGCAACCTCTCGAGCCAGCGCCAAATCGAGCTCAAGGGCCTCAGCGACGGCTCTGCCTGGAGCCTCGACTTCTACGCAGAGCGAGGCCTGGCCGCCTCAGTCGGCGACAAAATCAGGCTCTGGGAGCTCCCCGACCCGACCCCGATCATCGAGGTCTCAGCCCCCGGGTTCGTCAAGGCGATCGCTTGCGAACCCAAGACCGGCCGGATCGCTGCTGCCGCCGTCGGCGGGGTCGTGATCTGGAACACGAAAGGCGAAGAACTCGCGCGGCTTCCCCTCAGCGTGAGCGCTCAAGACATAGCGTTCGATCCTGGCTCTCAGCGCGTCGCGATCGCGGCCGGGACTGAGATTCTCCTCTGGGATCCAAGCCGCCCCGGGAGTGAGCCTCGAGTCCTCCGCGGCCACGAAGGCGTGGTCCTGGCCTTGGCCTTCAACGCCGACGGCCGCCGCCTCGTCTCAGGCGGGAACGACTCCTGGGTCTGCCTGTGGGACGTTCGAGCGGGGTCTCTCGACACCGTCCTCGAAGGCCACCAGGCTCGCGTGACGGACGTTGAGTTCGACGGTCTCGGCCAATACGCGATCTCGGTCAGCGAGGACGGTTCGATCCGAACCTGGGACGTCGCCCCTCCCCTCGCGCCGCGCGAGCCGCCGCTGGGCGGCTGGACGCTTGCCTTCCTAAGGGACGGCCGCTTGGTCTCCTCAGGAAACACAGACGGCGTCGTCAAGAGCTTCGATCCTGCAACCGGGGCCACAAAGGGCCTGTTCCGCTCTGCGGCCCGAATCCACTACCTCGCGGAGGGCCCCTCCCAAGTCCTCGCGTTCGCGGCCCACCGCTCTCGAAACGTGATCTTGTTCGACCTCGCGAGTTCCGCCCAACGCCACACCTTGACGCACCCCGGCCAGGTCTCCGCGCTCTGCTTCACGCCGCAGCCAGACCAGCGACTCGTGACAGGATCGGGGCTCGCGATCCGGATCTGGGACCCGGCGACGGGCAAAGAGCTCAAGAGCTGGAACCTCGATCGCGAGGCCGACCACGTCTCTGCGCTGGGAGCCTCCCCCAACGGGAAGTGGCTCGCCGTCGGAGCTCGCGCCAGCGTCCACTTCTTCACGCCGCACGGGCTGGGCGGGCCCCGGATCCAGCTCTCCGAGGGCCACGCCCCCTTCGGTCTCGACTTCTCCCCCAACTCTCGCCTGCTCTCGGTCGCGAGCCAGGGCCTCCGCCAGCGGGCCCGCGCAGTACCTCTGACTGGCGGGGCCCAGCGTCTAGAGGCGACGGGACCCGGGGGGCTGGCGGAAGGGGAGGTCCACCTGCTCGACGTCGAGCGGCAGCGGAGCCACTCGCTCCGGCGCCACCCGAGGGGGTCCTTCGCGACCAGATTCACGCCGGACGGACGGTTCGTCGCGGAAGGAGGCGGCGGGATCGTGCTCTGGGAAGTCGCGACGCGACGCCGCTGGGCGGAGGTCGTCCCGGGTGACGACGACCTCTCGCGGACCTCGATCGCGATCAGCCCAAGCGGAGACCTCCTCGCGACGAGGACTCGCAAAGGCCACTCGAAAGTCTGGGACCTCAGGAAGCTAGGGACCTACGACAGCCCAGCCCAAGCCGTCCACCGCGCCTGGAGACTTTCGGGCTATCGGGTGATCGGCATGAACGCGATCCGGTCCCAAACCCAAACGGGGTTCCTGATCCGGAGCCGAATGGAGGAGCTCCTCAGGCGCTAAACCGGAGGCCACGATTCTGAGAGGTCGCCCACGGGGGTCGTCTCACGACTCCCCTCCGCTCGGACGGCGACCTCGCTCAGAATCGTGCTCCGCTTTACTAGGAAGAGTTGGGTGTCGAGAAGGGGTAGAGCTCACCCCCGGGTCCTCGTAGGCGTGTGGGGCTAGACTCGCCCCGTGATCTACCTCGACCACCCTGCGACCTCGTTTCCCAAGGCTCCTGGAGTCGCCGAGGAGGCAGCGCGCTTCCTTCGCGAGGACGCCGGCAACGCGGGACG
>JAESQQ010000969.1 GCA_016765095.1 Planctomycetota bacterium
CCCCCCGAGCGTCGTCCTGAGTCCTCCGCTGGTTAATCAACCTCAGCTCGCCGATCGGGCCCCCCAAGCAGGGCGCCGGGAGCAGGTCGGTCTCCGCCGGCGTCGAGCGCGGGGTGGCCCGAGCCGACCCCGCCTGACAGCATTGCCCACAGAGATGCCACCCCCCGCCGACGCCAAGCCCAAGACCCCTTCCGCTCAGCCCGAGCGCGAGGCCGAGCTCGCGCTCACAGCTGCTTGCGCTGGGGGAGACGAGGCTGCCTGGGAGCAGCTCTACAGCGCGTACCAACCGCTGGTGCTCCGAGCCGCCGAGCGAGCCTGCCAGCGGTGGGGAGTCCCCGACGCCGCTGCCCTCGCGCCCGACGTCGCGGCCGACTTGTTCGCGCACCTCCTCGCCGACGAAGGGCGAGTCCTGAGCAGCTTCGCAGGGCGCGCCCGCCTCTCGACATGGCTTCGCGTCCTCACGCGACGACGAGCGACGCGCCTCCTCCGGCGACGAAACCCAGACGCGCTCGAATCAGGGTTCGAAGCGAGAGACCAGGGCCCCTCACCCTCTGAGGCCGTCCAGGCGTCGGAGCGCCAAGCCAGGGTCCGAACCCAGCTCGCGAAGCTCGCCCCCCGGGACCGCCTCGCGCTGCAGCTGTTCTACGAAGGCGACAAGAGCTACCGCGAGGTCGCTCAGGTCCTGGACCTCCCGGTCAATCGGATCGGCACGCTCTTGGCGCGTGCGCGCGATCGCCTCGCCAGGATCCTCAGCTCCTAACTAGAAGATGATTTTCTAGAGACAGACACCCGGCTGGCCGGTGCTGGCGCGACCCACCCCAACGCCCTTGGCTTCGTGGAGGCCAAGCGGCGTCGTGCCCGAGGACCCACGGTTCTCCTTATTCAAGAGTGACGATCCGGAGCGTGAAGTCCCGTTGCGGCTCAATAGCTAAATGGAAGGAGTGCAATCAGCTGCGCGATGTCAGTCGCGGAGCCGCACTCCTTCCATTTAGAGAATCTCGACCGCGATCGCGGCCAACTCGCTCCGCTCGCTCTTGCGGAACAGGACGTGAGCCGCGATCGACTGGCGACGGAATCGCTCGGCGACGAAGGTCAGCCCGTTGCTCCGGCTGTCTAGGTAGGGGTTGTCGATCTGGTGCGGATCGCCGGTCAGGACGAGCTTGGTGTCGTTTCCGCAGCGACTAATGATCGTCTTGATCTGGTGCGGCGTCAGGTTCTGACACTCGTCGACGAGAATGAATTGGTTGTGGATCGAGCGGCCTCGAATGTAGGTCAGGGCCTCGATCTCGATCACGCCCGTCTTGAAGAGCTCCGTCAGCTTGCGCTCGGCCTCGCCCTGGTTCTTCTCGCGCAGGATGAACTTGATGTTGTCGAAGATCGGCTTCATCCAAGGCATCAACTTCTCGTCCGCCGTTCCCGGCAGGTAGCCAATGTCCTTCCCGAGGGGCATTACCGGACGAGCCACGAGGAGCTTGTTGTAGTAGTGCTTGCGCGTCGAGAGCAGGAGACCGGCCACGAGCGCGAGGAGCGTCTTGCCGGTCCCAGCCTTGCCGACGAGCGTCACGAGCTTGATCTCTCGGTCCATGAGCATCTCGAGCGCGACTCGCTGCTCGAGATTGCGGGGCGAGACGCCCATCATTCCTTCGTTGCCTGACTTGAGCGGCCCAAGCGTCACTTCACGACCGCCCTCTCGTAGCTCACGCGGGCGAGCCAGGAAGGTCTGCTTGGGGTTCTCGAGCGCGCGGAGCAGGACGGCCTCGTTCGGGCCGAGGGGGTCTTCGACCGTCACGTCGAGGGTGCTCCGCTCGCGGAGTCGGTCAATGTCGGCGGCTGGAACCTCGATCGAGCGCCAGCCGAGGTGCATTTGGTCGATCGAGGCCGTCTTGTCCGTCTCGAAGTCCTCAGCGGGAATCCCGAGCGCGTCGGACTTGACGCGCATGTTCATGTCCTTGCTCACGAGGGTCACGTTGTGTCCCTCGCGCATGAGGCGATACGCGACGGAGATGATCCGGTTGTCCGGGCAATCGGCCCGCAGCCCGTCTTCGATCAGACAGATCGGCTTGAGATCAATGGTGAGGATGCTGCCTTGATCGTTGATCGGGACCCCCTTGCCGAGGCTTCCGCGGGTCCGGGCCTCGTCGATCAGGCGGATCACGCTCCGAGCGTTGTGGCCGAGTTCGTCGTTGCGCGTCTTGAACTTGTCGAGCTCCTCGATCACGTCGACGGGCACCACCACAGCGTGCTCACCAAAGGCCTGGAGGCTCACTGGCGAGTGAAGGAGCACGTTGGTGTCGAGCACGAATAGTCTTTTGGGTTCGTCGACCATGTTTCTCCCTGCTAGCGACCGCGACGTTCGCTGAGGATCGCGTCGAGCTCACGCTCCGCCGCGTCGTAATCTGGCAACCGCGCAAGCCGCTCGAACTCTTCGGGGCTGAGGTCTTCAGTGTGCTGCCCGAAGAGCTCCTCGCGCAGGCAGGCCTCGAGGAGGCGATCCCCGTAGTCGCCGAAGCGATCCTCGGCAGGCGTCAGCCAATAGCCGCGCAGCGCCTTGGTCCCGAGGTAGGGGCCGAGGGACTCGCTCCAGTAGTCGTCGAGCGCGCTCCGGCCGAAATCCGAGCCCGCGAGGTCGGAGTCGAGCTCGGCCTGTCGATCGAGGGGAGTCGCGACCGTCGTCCCGCACGCGCCAACTCCGCACGCGACGACGACCAGCGCCAAGCGCAGGCTGACCGATCGAATCTGGCGGAGGAGAGTCATGGGAGGAGGTCTTCCACTCGAACGGGCCCCGGGCGCAGCGGCGCGGGGCGGGGTATTGGATCGTACCCCCCCGACCCAAGCGGGGAGCAACGCAGAACACGAAATGCAGTCAGGAGGGTGGCCTTGACCCAAGAATGCTCCAGGTAGGCCTGAAAGCCGTATCGCGAGCAAGTCGGCTCGTAGCGACAGGCGCTCGGCATCAGCCGCGAAGCCGTCAGCTGGTAGCCCAAGATCGCCGCCACGCTCAGGAAGCGCGCCGCGAGGTCGAGCGGCAGGAGGAGCAGGAGCAGCCACCCAACGGGCGTCGGCGCGCGCCAGGC
>JAESQQ010000970.1 GCA_016765095.1 Planctomycetota bacterium
AAACCCCGCCCCTACCAAGGCGCGTTGTGCGTCCAGTAGGGCGCCTTGTGGAGGGGCCTTCTTGCGATCTGTAGGGTGCGGGGTTTACCCCCGCCCGCCTGTCCGGGAGAGACAGACGGCCTCTGGGCTTAGGCTTGTCAACGTCAGGAGCTGTAAACCCCTCCCCTACGAAAGCACTGGGGTGTGCCGCAATCTGTGATGAGCAGCCCCTAGCGCTACGCAAGGAGTTCGCTCAGCAAGCGCCGGGCTCCGGCGACTTGAATCCAGGCTTCGTCCTCGGCGGCCTCGAGTCCAGCCACGGGGCCCCCAGCGCTGGCTAGGCCGAGGAGCGGCGCCAGCTCAGGGTCGCTGAGCGAGACGCCCACTTGGACCGAGCCTTCGCCCGACCCGCCCTTCCCGGACGTGACCTCCAAGAGCGTGCCGACGCCGGGGCGTGCAAACCAGAGCGTGTTCGCCTTGCGCTGACTCTCGAGCGAGTGGGGGTGAAGCAGCCACCCCTTGACTTGGCCCGCGAAGGCGTTGAGGTCTGGGACCTGGATCGCGACGTGGTGGAGACTCGGCCCGCGTTTGGCGAGGGCCCGCGCGTAGGGCCCTTCGGAGATCGGCTGGAGCAAGAGGAGGAGCGCGGGGCGCTTGGGGTCCCCGAGGTAGACCTCGCGCGTGCCCTCGCCAGGGAACGTCTCGATCTCGCCTGCCGGTAGATCGAGGTCGGCCAGGCGTTTGAGGACCGGCTCTATCTCGGCGACGAGGAGTGCAATGTGATCCAGGATCATGGGGAGGCCTCCGTGACGATTTGAACCAGCTCCCGGGCGGCGGCTTCGATCGCGCTGGCCGCGACGAGATCTGTGGCGACGGCGACCCCGTGGGCGCCCGCCTGGATCACCTGGGCTGCGTTGGCCCGAGTCACGCCGCCGATCCCATAGATCGGAAGCGGGCAACTGGGAGCGTGTTCGGCGAGCGCGGCGAGGCCCTGGGAGCCGAGCTCGGGCTTGGTCGGAGACGCGAAGAGCGTGCCCCAGCCGAGGTAGCTCGGCCCCTCTTGGAGGGCGGCCTTCAGCTCGCTCGCGTCGTGGACCGAGGCGCCTATGTGGCAGTCCGAGCGGAGCAGGCGCCTGGCGGAGGAGGCGGGCAGGTCGTCACGTCCGACGTGCACACCGGACGCGCCAGCGAGCCTGGCCAAGTCGGGGCGGTCGTTGAGGATCAAGAGCGCGCCTGCCTCGCGGCAGCGGAGGACGAGCCGCTCTGCCAGCGCGAGCAGGGCTCGATCCGTGAGCGCCGGCTCGCGGAGCTGGATCAGGCGAACTCCGCCCCCAAGGAGGCCGTCGACTTGCTCCTCGACGGCGGGTCTCCCCTCTCCGGCCCCGACGATCGCGTAAACCCGGCGCTCGGCGAGCGAGGGGGGACCAGCGAGGAGGACTTGCTCGAGGGCGTAGAGCTCGTAGCGCGCGGCGCTGAGGGAGGTCGCCGCGAGGGGGAGGAGGACCTTGCAGTGCTCCTCGAGGGTTCGGATCGCCTCCTTCGCTCGCGAGAGGTTCGCGCCCAGGACGTCGGCGGCGTTGGCTCGGGGCCGAGTGTCTGGGCGGGCCTCAGGCCGGCCCGGGTCGTGGGCGACGTCGCGCTCGGCCAAGGCGTCTGGAGCGAGGGGGGCCAGAGCCTGTTGCACGGTGTGGCGGAGCGCCTTGAGCCGATCGCTCTCGAGGGGTGTCCCGCAGAGACCAAAGCGAGCCTGGTCTTCGACGACTCGAAGCGCCTCGATGAGGCGGTTCTGATTGACGTCGATCAGGCGCAGGATCGCGCCGTCCCCGGGGCTCACTTCTCAGCTTTGAAGCGCTTGCCGGTCGCTGTGATCTTCTTGCCGAGGACGCCGAACACGGTCAGCTTGAACTTCTTGGCGCTGGGGGGGACGTCGGTCGCGAGGAGGTCGAACCCGAGCCGGACTCCCTTCCCGCCCGGCACGGGGTAGCGGGCCATGGGCCAGCCGCGCGGGACGTTGCTCGAGTTGACGCGTTCAATCGCGCCGCCGCCGTTGTAGCGAAGCGGGTAGATCCGCAGCCCCGGGACCAAGTCCTCGTCGCCTGTGTCGCGCTTGGCGCGCTGGGTCGCTGAGACGTGCTCGAAGCTGACGCTGCGACGCTTGTCCTTGTCGACGGCGAACACGAACCCGTCTAGGACGTAGACGTTGCGAGCCAGGTAGACCCGGACGAGCGCGGTCCCGGCCGCTTTGTCGCGCTCGAGCCAGACAACTTCGACGGTCGACTTGTGGATCGGGAGCGAGACCCCGGGGAAGAGCTTGGGGTTGAAGAGCCGGGCCGGGTTGACGTTGACGTCGCGCCCGCCGTTGCGATAAGCGTTCAAGTGGAGGTGGGTCGTCGAGGTGTAGCCGCTCTGACCGGCGCGTCCGACTTCTTGGCCGGCCTTGACCCGATCGCCTTTCTTGACCGCGATCGAGCTCAAGTGGAGGTAGGCGGTCCGCACGGGACCCCACTCCTTGGAGCCGCCAAAGGCGGTCCAGGGGAAGGGGTGGGTAATCACGACCTTGCGACCGGTCTCGGTCCGCTCGGGGTTGGCGGGCGAAATGACTTCGCTCACGACGCCGGGCAGGACCGAGAGCACGGGGTGGTAGCCCCGGGGGTAGGTGCTCGGGTCGTACTGGGCGAAGAAGTCGAAGCCTTCGTGGTGGTCGTAGCGCGCGCCACCCCACTTCAGCCTGGGCCCGAACACTCCGCTGATCTGGCGGTTCGCCGAGCTAGGCACGAAGGCCTTGTTCTTAAAGCTGGGGTTGGGAAGCGGCCAGACGGGCTTGCCCTTCTTGCCCTTCTTCTTCTTGGGAGCGGCGCCGCTCAGGCCTGCCGCCCCTACCAACAGAGCCAGGGCTAGCCCCAGCACCACGAACGTGCGATTCACCCGCTCACCCCTTGCTCCAGCGTGCCCACTCGACTCAGACGGCCGAGGGCCCTGCATGTTCGCTCTAGCGAATCTCGAGAAGCTCGACGTCGAACACGAGGGTCGAGTTTGGGGGGATCGCGCCGGGGAAGCCTTTGGCGCCATAGCCCAGCGCGGGGGGGATCGTGAGCTTGCGCTTCCCGCCAACTTGCATCGTCGCGACGCCCTCGTCCCAGCCCTTGATCACTTGGCCTTTGCCGAGGGGGAACGTGAAGGGTTGGCCACGATCGACGCTGCTGTCGAACTTCTTGCCGTCCGTCAGCCAGCCCGTGTAGTGCACGACGACCGTCTGACCCGCCTCAGGCGTGGCGCCGGTCCCGGGGGTCAAGTCTTCGTAAGTCAGGCCAGTGGTTGTTGTGGGCATAGGGCCCTCCAGTGGGGGTAGCCGCTGAGGTTAGAGGATCATCGCCTCGCCCGCGACCCAGAGGGGAGCGATGCAGAGGGGAGCGATGCAGAGGGGACAGGCTGGCGGGCCCTCCTACTTGGAGAGCTTGACTGCGCGGCGATAGGCCCACTTCCATGCAGGAGCGAGCGCCTTTGGCTTTGCCTCGTCTATTCGTCGCCAATACCCCGCTGCCTCGGGGAACTTTCGCAACAGGTAGGCAGCCAGCCCGGCATAGGCCAGGGCCTTCAAGTCGCCGCTCTCGGCCACGGGAGCGAGGAGCGCGAGGGCTCGCGTCGGGTCCCCAACGTCTAGCCAGACCCTTCCGAGGAGCACGGGGTCCACTTCGGCGCCGAGTTTCTTTGCGACCAAGAGGCAGTTCAGCGCGTCGATCGTGTCCATAAGCATGCGCGGCCGCCTCCGGTCGGCGAAGTACTTCGTCCCTCGCGCGAGGAAGGCCTCGGGCTCTTCGAGGCGGGAGAGAACCAGGAGCCGGTAGGCCATAACGAACACTTCGAGCGTCGGCTCGTCGAGGCAGGGTGACCACTCTTGAAAACGAGTCGTCCGCCTGGGCGGGGCGTCGGACCTGTAGTTGAATTTGTAGAGGCCCAACAGCCTCTGTATTCCCTCCTCACTCTTGCCCGACACACCGGCGAGGGCCGCCCCCAGACAACCCGCCTCGTTGCGGACTTGGCCGTTCGAGTCGGCGACCCCCGCTGAGGCCCCGATCAGGTTCTGGGCGCTCAGGATCAAGGTGTCGAGACTTTCGCGGGGAATCGCCCGACGCTCGAGCGCGCTGACCAGCGCCCACTCGTGGGTCTCCTCGAACACGGAGAGCGAGCTCTTGCCCGGAGCGCTGAGTCGGAGTTCCTTGAGGAGGAGCGCGGACAGTTTTGGGGAGAGGAGCTTGGGAGGTCGTGTGAGTCCGCCACCTTTGCGAGGAAAGAGCATGTTCTCTCCGCGCTGATCCTCGGTGTTCAGCTTGCCTTCGTAGCGGTTGGGGCTTGGCCGGACGTCGAGCCGGTACTGACGCCCGCCGCGAATCTGGACTTCCCAGACCTTGCGCCGCCCGCCCCAGATCAGGGTCACGTTCTCTTCGCGAACCTGAACGACGAAATCGAGGGGGATCGGGGCAGACTCGGCGAACTCCTTGAAGGCAAACTCCTCCGCATACTTGCGTCCTCGCATGATTCCCTTCCCGTCCGACCAATTGATGAGAAAGCCATGGTGAATCGAGCCCGCGCGCTGCTCCTTGCGGGCCGTGAACTCGATTCGGAGGCGGGCGGGGCCCCCAGGTCGGCCGCTCGTGCCGAGCTTTCGAATTGGGACGAGCTCGAACCGGACGCCAGCTCCGGGGCTCATGTAGGGGACTTCTGCCTTGACGCTGATGTCGAAGTTGGGCTTGCCTAGGTTGAAGGGCAGCGAGAGCTCGGGCCCCATTCCGCGAGTTGCTCGGAGCAGGATCCCAGCCTCGTTGACCTGCATTCCCCAGCCCACTCGGACCTGGAGGCCAGTCAGGTCGGCGACGGTCGTCGGATCGACCACGATCGACGAGCGACGGGCGCGGCTCGGCTGGGGTGTCTGGGCCGGAGTCTCTTTGACCGGGGAGCTCGTCGGACTCGGATCGGGCTCCGCTTCCCCGGGTATCAAGACGGCCGTCACCGCGACCGCGACCCCGATCAGAGCGCAGACCACGCCGACCGCGAGACCTCCCTTGCGCTGCACCCAGCGCAGCGCGCGACCGATCGGGCCGCGGTTCCTCGCGCTGACCTCGCCCCGGGGCCCCAGGAAGCGCTCGAGGTCCTCGACCAGGGCGTGGGCGCTCTCGTAGCGATCGTCGAGCTCCTTCTCCATGGCCTTGAGGCAGATCGCCTCCAGCGGGGAAGGAATGTCTGCGTTGTGGGTCGAGGGCGGCGCCGGGTCTTCGCTGAGGACCTTGTTGATCACGTTCATGACCGAGTTGCCCCGAAAGGGCGCCTCGCCCGCGAGCATGTGGTACATCGTCGCGCCGAGGGAGTAGACGTCCGCCAGGGGCCCGACGCGGCTCTTCTCGCCGCCCGCCTGCTCGGGTGGCATGTAGGCCGGGGTCCCCATGATCTCGCCGGTTTGAGTCAGGCGCTCGCGCTCGTCTTCGACGTTGCGCGCCAAGCCGAAGTCGACCAGCTTCGGCTCGCCCTTGGGAGTCAAGATCACGTTGGAGGGCTTGATATCCCGGTGGAGGACGCCGGAGCTATGGCAATGCTGGAGCGCGTGGGCCAGCTTGAGCACGATCTCGGCGGCCTCGGCAGCCGGGATCGGTCCTGTGCGGACGATCCGCTCCTTGAGCTCCTCTCCCTCGAGGAACTCCATCGCCATGTAGTGGCGTCCGTTCGCGTCGCGGCTGGCCCCATAGACCCCCGCGATGTTGGCGTGGCTGAGGTTCGAGAGCTCGCGGGCCTCGGTCAGAAAACGTCGAACGAGGACGTCGTCGTCGGTCAGGTCTTGGGAGAGGAGGAGCTTGAGCGCGACTCGGCGACCGAGGTTGACGTCGGTCGCCTCGTAGACGACGCCCATTCCTCCGCGGGCGATCTCCTTGACGAGGAGGTAGTCGCCGATCTGGTCGCCGGCTTCCGGGAGGGACTTTGGAGCTTGGGAGTGCCCAGAGGCGGGGCCGAAGTTCGAGGTCGATCCAAACGCACCAGGTCCGTAGTTGGAGGGCCCGCCTGGGAGCGTCTCAGGGTTTGGATACTGGGGAGCTCCGAGGTGGACCGAACCGGCCGGTGGGCCAGCCTGAACACCGGGTGGCATGAAGGAGTGGGTGACTCCGTCGGGACTGTGGCCAGCGAGGTGAAGGGTCTGCTCTCCGCCGTCGGGGAGGTTCTGCACTCCAAAGCGTCCGGTACTCGGCGGCGGGGGCAGGCTGGGGTGAGTTTTATAGGCCGCCTGAGTGCCGGGTTGCTGTGGGAGGCTGGCGTTGCTTTGGTAGGCGGCTTGAGAGCCCTGGCCGGGCTGGGGAGGCGCGCGGAGGCCGGCTTGGCTCGCGCTGACGTAGACCTGGCGCAGCTCTTGGACCTGAGGCGGCGTGAGGAAGGCGGTCAGGATCGGGAGGAGCTCGCTCGGTTGGCCGCGTTGCTCTCGGGCAGCCTGCTCCTGGCGGGCCTGAGCGAGTTGTACCTGCTGGAGGTAGCCGCGTTCGAGGGCATAGCGAACGACGGTCTCTTCGGTCGGGTTCACCTCAGGGTTCCGTCGGGGCGTTGGGGAGGCGCTTGGGGTTGCACTGGGTCGTCACCACCGCGGCTTCTTGTGCGCGGTCGTGGGATAGCCACTGCTCGGCGATCCAGGTCGGGACGTTCGCCTCCGCCAGGACGTCGGCGAGGATCTTGAGCCGCCGCTCGAAGTGTCCCTTGGAGATCGGGTGGCTAGCGTGGGCCTCTGGGAGGGGCCGACCGGTGTATCTGGCGGGGCCTCCGAGGTGAGTCTGGGCGAGTTCAAGTTCGTGGCGCTTGACCTGCTCGAGGTCTGCGGCGCGGAAAAAGAACCCGATCATTAGATCTGCAGCCGCTCGCTCGATCAGTCGCTCGACGATCGGAGCCACGGCGGCCTCTCCTCCTAAGGCTTCCCAAGCCACGCTTTCCATGCCGACCAATCTACCCGCTCGATTGACCTCCCATCCCTCAGGAGCGCGAGTCCGTCTCCACGCTGGGATTGGCTCGTGTTGAGGTCCCGCGCGGAGCGGGCGTAGGGCCTACACTCTGAGCCCCCTCCCCGACCCGGAGCCGCCATGAGCCTTCAGATTTACAAGATCCTCCACATGGGCGGGTTCGCCTGCCTGTTCCTCGCGCTCGGCGGCATGGCGAGCCACGCCATGACTTCGGTCGCGAGCGAAGGGGAAGTCGCGCCGCGTCCGAAGCTGTTCGTGGTGCTCCACGGGATCGGGCTCGTGCTCTTGCTCGTGGCTGGGTTTGGCGCCTTGATCAAGCTTGGGATCAAGGGCGTGCCACCCTGGGCTGGGGGCAAGCTCGTGATTTGGCTTCTGCTTGGCGCGAGTCCCATGCTCTTCAAGCGCAAGCCGGAGTTCGCCAAGCCTCTCTTGATCGCGCTGCCCCTGTTTGGCTTCGGCGCGGCGATCCTCGCCAACTACCAATTCGGGGGCTAAGTCGGCGCCAAGGAATAGCTTCAGCGTTTCGCTTGTCCTCGACGCCGCAGGCTGCGTTCGGCTTCGGCCGCGTAGGTCACTACGCTTGCCCTCAGCCTGCCTTGCCTGCGACGCCGAGTCCTGCGCGAAACCCTGAAGCTATTCCTTGGCCCCTCCTAAGCGAGCGCTAGCGATCAACCGCCGTTGTCGCTGTAGAGCTTCGCGATCTCAGTTGCGTACTTCTCGGCGACTTTCTTGCGCTTGACCTTTAGCGTCGGAGTCAACTCTTCGCCGACGACGAAGTCGTGCTCGAGGATCTCGAAGTACTTGATCGTCTCGTAGCTGGGGAGCTTCTGGTTCTTCTCGGTGATCGCGGCGGTCATCAGCTCGAAGATCTTGGGGTGCTTAGCGACCTCGGCCGCCGTCGCTGGCGGCTGAATCCCCGCGTCGGTGAGCGCCTTGAGCCCCGCGTCGGGGTCAACGGTGATCAAGGCCACGCAGAACTTCTTGCGGTCCCCAAACATCGCGATCTGGCTGATCAAGGGGTGGGTCTTTACGTGGTTCTCGACGTTTTGGGGCGCGACGTTCTTGCCGGCCGCCGTAATGATCAAGTCCTTCTTGCGGTCGGTGATCTTGAGGAATCCGTCCCCGTCGATCTCGCCGATATCGCCGGTGTAGAACCAGCCGTCCTTGATCGTCTCAGCCGTCGCGTCGGGACGGTTGAAGTATTCCTTCATGATCACGTCGCCGCGGACCAAGACCTCCCCGTCCGGGGCGATCTTGCACTCGACGCCTGTCACGACTTGTCCGACCGTGCCCAGCCGGCAGGCCCCGGGGCGGTTTATGTGGGTCGCGGCGGTGGTCTCGGTCAGGCCGTAGCCCTCAAAGATCGGCAACCCACAGGCGGTGAGGAAGTAGGCGATTTCGGGACTGAGCGGCGCGCCTCCCGAGACCATGTAGCGGATTCGGCCACCGGTCCGAGCCTGGAGGCCGGCCTTGACCTTGCTAAACCCAGGCGACCCGAGCATCCCGCGGATCTTGCAGCCGAGGCTCGGCGAGCGACCGGCGTTCTCGGCCTCGACGCGCTCCATGGCCGCGGTCAGGCCCATTAGCGCGATCTTCCTCTTGAGCGGAGGGTTGGCCAGGATCTTGGCCATCACGGCCGCGTGGAGCTTCTCGTAGACCCGGGGGACCGCCGCGAACAGGGTCGGGCGGACTTCGCCCATGTTGTCGACGACTTTCGCGATCGACTCCGCGAACGAAGTCACGAACCCAGCTCGAAGTTGATACCAGTGGAGCGCGCGAGCGAACACATGGGCGAGGGGGAGGAACGCGAGCGTCATGTCCTGGGGACCGATCGAGATCGCGCCGTGCAGCGCTTCGCATTCGCCGAGCGCGTTCTTGTGGGTCAGGACGACGCCCTTGGGATTGCCCGTGGTGCCCGAGGTGTAAATGAAGGTCGCGGTGTCCTCTGGGGTCGCCTCCTGAGCGAGGCGAATGAACTCCGCCTCGTCCTCGCCCGCGCCGATCTCGTAGAGCGCTTCGAGGGTTATCACTCGGTCGCCTTCGGGGAAGGGGACGTCCGCCGCCTTGGTCGTTTCGGTGTCCTGGGTGTCAATGACCACGAAGGTCTTGATCGCGTCGAGCTGGTCCAACATCCCGTGGCACTTCTTCCACTGGTCGAGGTCCTCCATGAGCAGGAACGAGGCCTTGCTGTCGTCGAGGATGTACTTGACCTCGTCAGGGAGATTCGACTGGTAGATCGGGACCGTGATCCCGCGCACGCACAGGATCCCGAGGTCTGCGTAAGCCCACTCGGGACGGGTGTTCGAGAGGATCGCTACGCCTTGACCCGGCTCGAGCCCCAGCTTGCGGAAGCCGAGGCCGATCTTGCGCGAGGCGTCGAAGTAGTCCTTCCAGCTCCGATCGACCCAGGTTCCGCCCTCTTTGAACTTGATCGCGACGGTGTCCGGCATCGTCTGAAAGCGTTCGACGAAGAGGTGATTGACGGTTTGAGTTGCGGTCGCGGTGGCAGTCACGGGATCCCCATTTCGGCGGGGGAGGCGGACGAGCGTCCGTCTCTCCCCTTCGCGGGGCGGATCGTAGCTCGGATCGCTGGCCCATCCAGGGGGATCCGCTGCGGCTCGTGGGAGCGCTGCGCTGGGCTAGCGGCGGTTTCGCCAGCCGGCTCGCTGGGCCTTGCCGTCCTTGCCACCCTCGCGAGCGAGCTCAGCCTTCTTGCACTGCGGGCAGGTTCCTGGATCGAAGAAGCGTCGGGGCTTCTTGGCGCCTTCGTTGCAAGACTCGCAGGCGTAGGTCACGAGCGCGCTAGACCCGACGCCGCTCACCTCCAGGCTGAGGGTGCCCTTGACCTTGGGCACGCGGCTGACCGTGATCTCGAGTCGGATCGCTTGTCGATCGGCCTTGCCGAGCTTGTGCCCACCCCCGAGGTAGCCGCGGAGACGGCCCTTCTTCGAGCTGATCTTCACGTAGCGAAGGGTCGTGGAGCTGCTTTGGTGGTTGGCCCGCTTGCCTAGGTCGCGGCGGACGATTCCGATCATGACGCGGGCGCTGCCGCCCTTGAGCTCGACGGGTTTCCCTTCCCGCGTCGCGTAGAGCCGGATCTCCTTTTCGAAGAGCACGACCTCAAACACGTAGCCGGAGCTCTCGACGAGCTTGCCGCCATGGACGGCGACCTGCTTCTTCTTGTCGGCCCTCTTGTCTGTCTCCTGCTGCTTGGCGTCTCGGAGGCGCTTGCGGAGCCGGCGGCCCTGCGCCTCGGCCGGAGTCGCCAGGAGTAGAGAGCCTAGGGCCAGGGTCAGGAAGAGAAGAGTGCGCATCGGATACCTCACAGGTGGTTCCTTAACGTCTCGAGCTCGGCTGGGTTTCGCCGTCAGCTAAACCCATTTACTGCAGCATGTTCGGTGCTCCGTTGGCGAACGCGGCCGCGATCACCGAGACCAAGTAGCCCGCGAGCCCGATCGCTAAGAACACGCCCGCCACCCGGAGGCCCGCCTGCTGGGAGTCCCTGCGCAGGATCGTGGCTCGAACGGTCTCTAGGAGATCAGGCTGGAGGTCTTGGCTGACCCAACGAACTTGAAGCATGACTCGGAGCGTGACCAGGATTGAGAACAGGATCCCTATGACGCCAGCGACCATGAACCCGCTCGAGAGGCGCCCGGCTCGGACCATGTGGTGCCCAGAGAAGCCCGTGACCGTGATCGCGAGCCCAGCCAGGCCCATCATGGTGCTCGCTTGGGTCTTGAGGACGGAGAGCTGGGCGGAGAGGAACCCCAGGAGCTCGGGCCGACGCCCCTCGAAGACCTCTAGAAGTTGCTCTGCTTCGTCGCTCGCCATGAGCACATGATCTCAAGAGACAGCCCCTTAGGAGCTTGGGGCGCTCCGTGATTATGGGCGGGTCTCGCCCGCGAGTCTGTCCGCGGAGTAGAATCCCGCCCTCGGAGCACCCAATGGCGAAGAAACAGGACCTACCGCTCGACATTCCCAACTTGGGACGGTGGCTGGCGCAGGACCCGGAGGGACGCCTTCCGCGGCTCAAGACGGTCGTGACGCGGGCTAGCAAGAAGGACTATCCGCGCATCGCCGAGCGTTCCCGGATCGCGCTCAAGATCGCCTGGGACGCGCACCCCGATCGAGTGTTTGCCCTGACCAAGACGTGGGTCGCGGGCAAAGAAGTCCGGCTCCGGCGGCTGGTCGCGGGATCGCTTCCGCTCTCCTCGATCGAGTTTCACGATCAAGCGTTCAAGCTCTGTCGGAAGCTGGCCGACGACCCAGATCCAGAAGTCCGCTACCTGGCGGTCGACTTCATTTGCGAGGCGATCAACGACCACCTCGACCTCGCCGAGCGCTGGCTCAAGGACCCCGACCCCAAGGTCCGCGCGATCGTCGCCCGCAGGCTGCGGGGTCTCTCAACCGACTTGATCAAGCCCAGGATCGCTCTGTTCCACCCCTTGGCCCGGGACTCCCACGAGGACGTGGCTTGGGCCCTCGCCTCGACGCTCGCCGAACTCTATGAGCGCGAGCCCCGACCTGTTATCGAGACGATGCGCCTGCTCGCGACGTCCGAGCACGAGACAATGCGGGCGGCGGCGGCGGCCTGCTTCTTCGAGCACGTGTTCGCCGACTCCTTCGATCAGCTCCTGCCCACCATGCGATCCTGGCTTCGGGTTGGAGACACCAACCTCCGCTGGACGCTTGTCCGTTCTCTGCGCTTCCTGCGGCTGACGCCGCGCTCCATGCAGTTGATTCGGGGGCTCTATGAGGATCCGGACCCCAAGATCCGCGCGCGCCTGGTCCAGTCCATGATCGACCTCTTCGATCCTGAGGAGGAGGCGAGCGCGATGCTGGTCCCGCTCCTGGTTCGGGCGGGCCAGGACACCTACAAGGCCGTCCGGGACGCTGTCGCCGTTGGCTCCGAGCGCTACGGCGATGCCTTTGAGCTCGCCCTCAAACAAGTCGGCGTCTGACCATCTGGACGCGCTGTTGAATTCGCGACGGGGCTTTCTCGTCTCACCTGCATTTGAACGGGAGGCTTCATGCGTCGCTTGCTCTTAAGTCTTAGCGCCTTCGCGGTCGCTGCGATTACCTTGTCCGGTTGCTGCGGAACCCTGGTCCAGGGCGAAGTCCGCACTGTTGACCACATGCCGATCGAGGGGGCCCGAGTCACGGTCGACGAGAGCGGCGTGGTCCGGCACACCGACGCGGAGGGGCGCTACTCGGTCGCGCTTCACTGCCGGAATGACCCATACTTGGTCCGGGTGATCGCCGACGGCTACCCAGAGACCTCAGACTGGCTGAACTCGCCTGGGGGTCACATCACCCGGAACTTCATTCTCGGCGGTGACGAATCCCAGCCCGCCTCTCCTCGAGAGTATGGCGGCGCGCCCAGGGCGGATCCCGAGCCCGACTACGAGCCTGACTATGAGCCTGGGGCGCCGCCCGCCCGTCGCGATCCCCCGCGATCCAGCCGCCGCGATCCACCCGCTCGTGAGGATCCACCGATTCGGAGCCAGCGGGCTCGGATCCCCAAGCGCGCTTGCCCAGAGTGCAGCACGGAGGTCCCCGTCGGGGATCGCGAGTGCCCCGGCTGCGCCGCCGTCTACCTGAGCAACGACACTCCCCCCGCGCGCCGGGCGACTCCGCCGCCCGCGCGTCGCACCCCGCCCGCCGAGCAACCCTCCGAGCCGGTTAAGACGACCAAGAGCTGCCCCGCTTGCGGGACCGACATCGCCAAGGGCGACCGAGATTGCAGCGGCTGCGGCGCGACGATTCTCGACTAGAGACCGAGATCGCGAGCGTCTTTGCGGGCGGCGTACCAGGCAAACCAGTAGGCGCGCACGACTTCGTCGACGGGGTCAAGAATCTGCGCCGTAGCAGGCTTCTCGCCGTTGTCCCAGGCCCGAAAGCGGAGGCGCTGCTCACCGTGGGCGACCTCGGTCGTGCCGCCCTTGGCTGCAGCCACGAGCCGATCGACGGGGTAGACCTTCCAGCTGGCTCCGACTCGGACCGCGAGGATCGCGGCCTTTCGCGGGAGCCCCGCAGGCGGGAGCGGAGCCACGGGGAACCGGATCAGGTCGGAGCCGCGGTAGGTGCTGTAGGGGGAGCGCCCGTAGAGCTTGAGACGTTGATCGTCGTGGGCGAGGACGCGGGTCTCGGGGTGGAGTTCGCGCCAATCCTCCCAGCGGAGGACTTCTGCCGGAAGCCGAGCCAAGGTCAGGTTCGCGTCTGCGGCAGGCCCGGTCACAGCTCTAGCCTGGAGCGGGCTCCAGAGACTCGGGGGGCCGGTCTTAGGCTCGTCCTGAAGCAGCTGGGCGCTGTTGGAGAGCATGCCCGAGGGAGCAAAGGTCAGCGGAGCGTCGGCCCGGGTCCCGTCGGGACGAAGAGGGCGGCGGTCGAACACCCCTGCGCCGCCGTCCCAGGGGCCATAGCTGATCGTGAGCGGGACTCCACCCTGCTCATGATTGATCACCTCGTGCCAGACCAAGAACCGAAGCGGGTATGCGACGGCCTCTTCCCCGATCGCGACGCCGATCACGAGGTCGCCTTTGACCAGGAACTTGCCGCGACGGATCTTGGTTCCGTCAGCCTCGCTCGCGCTCAGCGTTCGGATCTTGGTCATCCGCGGAATCGCGCCGTGGGGCGCGCCACGCTGGAGCGTCTCGCGGGGGACTCGGCAGGTCGTCAAGTCGAGCTCAGGTGGCGGCTGAGCCGCGGGCCCCCACTGGCTGACCCTCCAGACGACGACCGCCGCCACCAGGATCGCCGCCATCACGAGGGCGTAGCCGCCGGTCCTAAACCCGAAACCGAGGGCCTGGGTCGGCTCCGAGTGGGGCGGGGCGGGGGCCGACTTCACCGCCTATGTCTTGGCCATGGAG
>JAESQQ010000971.1 GCA_016765095.1 Planctomycetota bacterium
GAGGCGGAGTGCGGACTTCGCGGCGCGGCCCCGAGATCGGGCTCCTCCTCCTGGCGCTCGCGATCGTGGCCGCCTTGATCTTCCTAACGCCCCTCCTGACCCAGGGCCAAGAGGCCTATGCCGGGCCCCCTCAGGCACGCCCCGCAACGGCACACCCCCCTCAGGGACGAGGTGCGCGGTGAGCGAGAGCAAGGACAAGGAGGCAAAGGGACCCGAGGACGCGAGGATCTCAGCCAAGGTCCTCTTCCGACGACGCGCGGCGACGGTCCTCTACCTCTTGTTCCTCGGTCTCTGCCTCGGCGGGAGCCAGGGGCCCTGGTGGGAAGTCTGGGTCGGCGAGCGGCGAATCGGCGGCTCGGTCTCCGGGCCCGAGTTCATGCGCTACACCAACGAGAAGGCGCCTGAAGACACCCTCGACCCCTCAGACCCCTTCGCGAAGTATCGAACCACCAAGATCGAGCACACCGTCACGCCTTCGCGACTGGTTGCGCTCTGCTGCCTGCTAGCGCTGTTTATCGTCGTCTACAACTTGTTTGGCGACCACGACGCTCAGCTCCCGGTCTTTCTGCTGACGCTCGTCGTCGCGGCTTCGGCGGCCTTCGTCGTCTACAGCGTGTGGTCCGACAACCAAGTGATCGCAGGGGTCTTGGCCCCCAACGAGTCCGTTCTGATCAAGAGCGAGGCCGTCAGAATCACCTCCGGGGGCAAATCGCTTGCGAGTGCCCCCCTTCCCAAAGACCCCGCTCGACGGCTGCCGCTCTGGAAGCCGCTCTGGGGCTACGCCCTGTTCGTGTCGTCGGCGTTGGTTCTGCTATTGAACTCCGCTTACCTGACCCTAATCGCCGTGCGAGGCGAGCCGTGAATGCCACATTGACTCCCACTCTTCTCGATCCTTTTGAACACGAGACCACGTTTGACGAGAACGGACGTACGCTCTCGTTCGCGCCGCGTGGTTTTGAGCTCCCGCTCCATGACCTGGTGCGTCTCCTCTCCTTTGACCTGGTGGGGGCAATCCCTAAGCCGCTGGGCAAGCTGAAGGAGTCGCTCTCGCTCGGCTCGAACGAAGGCCCCGCGAGCTTCGCGAGCGCCTTCTATCAAGTCGGGCCCTCGGTCTTAGCGATCACGACCGAGATCGAGGAGGCCAAGGGCAGCCACCGCGTGCTGGAGCTGCTCGGCCTCGCGGAAGACCTCCGACTTCGAATCAACATGACCCTCCCGGGCGGGGAAGCCCTGGCCAAACTTGGGGCCGAGGAGAAGGCCGCGCTCGAAGCGGGTCGTTCGCTTGGCCAGGTCCGAGTCTGGGGCAACGAGACAGGTCTCGTCAGCACGACTCGCCGCGCTCTGGCCCGCCAAATGCGCGGGACCGGCCTCGAGACTCAAGTCTTGAGTCGGAGCGCCGAAGAGCCGATCTACGAGGCGCCGGTGACTGAGCGCCTCAGCCTGGACGTGTTCTCCGACAACGACCTCCGCGTGACCGCTCACCTCCTCGAGCTGCTCAAAGGAATGGCCGCCGAGGGCGCCTTGACCCGAGCCGCACGCCAAATGGCCGCCAGCCGAAACCGCGTCCGGCGCAAGGGCTCGATCGTGAGCTACGCCTACGAAACGCACCGGGCTGGGACGGGCGTGCTTCATATCCGTCGCCGGGAAGTCGAGGCCGGCGCCGAGCGCCCGGGCCTAGTTCGGACTTTCGTGATCGCCGGCCTCCGGGGCGGTGCCCGACTTCGGATCCGAGACCTCGGTGGGCGAGCCCACGCGGAGTATGCGGGGACCCGCGAGAGCGTGGCGGCGATTCGCGCGGCCTTACTCGCGACCCTTGGCGGCCGCGCTTGAAGGGAGCGTCCCGCCCCCTGGTCTTCTTTCTTTCGGCCTTACTCCTTTTGGCCCTGGGCCGCGCCTCGTGAATTCGCCTCCCTTCGAGGGTCGCTTCGAGCGAATCGAGTTGCCGGGGCAGGTCCACCTGCACCTCGCGCCGACGCGCAAGTTCAAGACCTTGACCCTCAAGATCTTCGCGCGCTGCGACCTCGAGGCTGGGGTCGCGAGCGAGGTCGCGGCCCTCCCCTTCATTCTCCGCCGGGGGACCGCCAAGATCCCGAGCCAGCGGGCCCTCAGCCAAGCGCTCGAGAACCTCTACGGAGCCAGCCTCGAGCCAAACCTCGACAAGGTCGGTGAAGAACAGGTCCTCAGCTTCACAATGCGCTTGCTGGGCGATCGCTTCCTCCCCGAGCCCGTCCTGGAGCGCGGCGTCAATCTCCTCCACGATCTGCTCTGGGACCCCGTCCTCGACGAGGCCGGCCACATGCGGGCAGAGGAGGTCTCCCAGGAGCTCGAGAAGATCCGTCGCCGGATCGAGGCCCTGATCGACGACAAGGGCGCCTACGCGTCCGAGCGCTGCGTGTGGCACATGTGCCAAGACGAGCCCTACTCGGTGTTCGAGTTTGGGTCCCTCGAAGACCTCCCTGGGCTAAACGGGGAGCGTCTCGAGGCGCGTCGCCGAGCGCTCGTAGAGCGAGCTCCCCTCGATATCTACGCGATCGGCGCCTTTGACCCCGATCACCTCGAGCGCCTCGTCCGCGAGGCCTTCTCGGGGCCCCGCCTGGCGCTGACGGAGCTCCGCGGGACGATGCCCAACCCAGCTCCTAGAGCTGCCAAGGAGATCACCGAGCAGGTCGGGGCCCTCAAGCAGAGCAAGCTCTGCATTGGACTTCGCGCGCCAGATGTCGGCCCCAACTTTTGGGACCTGCTCCTTATGGTCGGTGTCCTGGGTGGATTCCCTCACAGCAAGCTGTTCCGCAACGTGCGCGAGGCGGAGGGCCTGGCCTACAACGCCTCGGCCTCGCTCGAGCAGTTCAAGGGCCTCGTGTTCCTCTACGCCGGGATCGAGCCCGAGAACGCTCAGCGAGCCAAAGACGCCTGCCTCGAGCAGCTCGAGGCGATCCGGCGAGGCGAGATCACGGTCGAAGAACTCGAGAGCACCCAAGCCGCCTATCGCCAGGCCTATCGCGGGCTCCTCGACCTCCCCGGCGGGCTGATCAACTTCGACTATCTCAGCCGACGGCGCGGTCAAGAGCTCCTCGCCCCCGAGGCGATCGCCGCGGTCGACGCCGTCACCGCAGACGGGGTTCAAGCCGCGGCCGAGTCGCTCTGGCTCGACACGGTCTTCCTGCTCGAACCTAAGCCAGAAAGTGAGTCCCCAGCGACCGAGGAAGCGGCCTCCGCGTGAGCGACACCCCAGACCTCCTGCCGGCGCTCGTGGTCGAGCCGGACGCTGACCTCACCGGAAGCGTGATCTGGCTCCACGGCCTCGGCGCCGACGGGCACGACTTCGCGCCGATCCTGAGTCAGCTCCCCCTCGCAGAGCTCGGCGTGCGGGTCGTGCTCCCGCACGCCCCCAGCCAACCCGTCTCGATCAACGGCGGCTTCGTGATGCCCTCCTGGTACGACATTCGGCCCAGCGACGGCCCCGATCGCCACGACGAAGCCGGGATCCGCGTCAGCGAGGGACAAATCAAGGCGCTCCTGGCGCACGAGCGAGCTCAGCTCCCCTCCGAGCGAATCGCGATCGTGGGGTTCTCCCAAGGCGGAGCCATGGCGCTCCACTGCGGCCTCCGCGCAGAAGAGCGACTGGCCGGGATCGCGGCCCTCTCGACCTACCTTCTGCTCCCCGAGGCGACCGAGACCGAGCGTTCGGAGAGCAACGCCGCGACTCCGATCTTCCAGGCCCACGGCACCTACGACGACGTCGTCGGCCCGCCCCGCGGAGCAGCCGCGCGAACCTGGCTGACCGAACGTGGCTACGCGGTCGACTGGCATGACTATCCAATGGGCCACGAAGTCTGCCTAGAGGAGATCGCCGAGCTGGGCGCCTGGTTCCGACGGGTGTTCGCTGTTTTCTGAGAGGGGCTGCGCCCCTCCCCGTCGCTTCGCTCCTCCCCTCCTATCGCGGCTTCGCCCCTTAAAGGGGGACAC
>JAESQQ010000972.1 GCA_016765095.1 Planctomycetota bacterium
TATGAGCCGTCCAATCGGGTGCCTTGCGGAGGGGCCCTCTTGCGATCTGTAGGGTGCGGGGTTTACCCCCGCCCGCCTGTCCGGGAGAGACGGACGGCCTCTGGGATTAGGCTTATCAAGGTCAGGAGCTGTAAACCCCGCCCCTACCCCATCCATCCCCGCGCCTACGCCCTACTCGAGCACGAGCCTCACACTGTGCAGGCGCATTCGGAGCATGGATCGAGACGAGACCTGGATCTTGATCGTCTGGCTACCCTTCTTGAGGCGGCCGAGCTGGACCCGCTCTACGTTGCGCTTGAGCGGAAGTTGGTGGGTTCGCGGCAGGACCTTGTCGTCGACGGTGATCACGACCTCAAGGAAACCATGACCGTAGTTCCCCTGGACGCCCGCGTCGATCTCGAGAGAAGCGGCCTCGACTTGCCTTGGGACTAGGAAGGAAATCTCGTAGCTGCTGCCAGAGCCGACTAGCTTCCGGTTTGAGTTGCTCTCCAAGAGATCCGCCGAGTCGACGCCTTCGCCGCAAGTCGCTCGGAGGCTGGGGCGGAGCGAGCCGAACTCGACCCGTAAGGGGGCTAGGTCTGGGTCGTTGCGGAGCTTGAAGCGCTTGGTCGTTCCCCTTCGGAACCGGAGGCGCTTCGCCGGGTCCAGGGGGCGCAGCGGAGTTCGCCGGGTGAAGCTGGGCTGGGGGTCTGGCAAGCGAGTCCAGGGTCCCCACGCCTCGAGTCGACCGTCGACGGAGATCAAGGCCGAGTCTCTCGCGAGCAAGCGCCCGACCCGAGCCCCCTCCCCGACGGGAGAGAAGTGCCGAACCCTTCCCTCTGCGTCGAGGATCGCGTGGGAGATCCGCCTGGGGCCCTTCTCGGTGGACACAAAGGACGCCAAGACCTCCGCGACGCCGTCTCGGTCGAAGTCGACTTGCCGAAACCCCCTCAAGTCCGGTCGTCCGCGACCGATCAGAAGACAGGTTCCCCACTCGATTTGCTCGAGGGTTGGGTCTAGGCAGAGGACCTCGAGCCGGGTCGCGGCGTAGATACTTCGAGGCTCGCCAGCGAGGGTGAAGTCGACCGTGACCGGCCCAACGGCGCCGGCGTTGGGACCCAGGCTCCGGCTCTTGAGGAGGCGAAGCTTGCTCCCTGAGACCGAGACCGTCATTAGGATCCCCGCGCCGCTGGTGAGCACGACCTCGGCTTCTCCGGGCGAGCGGCGGAGGAGGGTCGGGGTGTAGCAGGCTGGAGCTGGAAGGCTGATCGAGTCGAGCAGACGGCCTTCGAGGTCGAGGAGGAGGGCCTCGGACCCGCTCGTGCCAACCACGAGTCGATCGAGGCCCGGTTCGAGGCCGATCTCGAGAGGCACACAGTCGACGCGGCCGTCCACCGGCAGCTTTTGCAGCGGGGCTCCGTCGAGGTCGAGGACGTCGAACGAGTTTGACCGCGAAAGATAGAGCCCTCGGGCGCTGCTTCCTAGCGCTCGGATCTTCCCGACCTCCGCGAGCTCCGCGGACTGGCCGTCCGGCGTGACCGCCATCAGGCGTCCACCCTTGACGAACAGCGCGCGCCTTCGGACGGGTTCCCAGTGCCATCGCTGCGAGGCTGGAAGGGCACAGATCGTCTGACGGTCCGTGAGGGAGAGCAAGGTTGCCGCGAGCTTGCGACGATTCGCTCGTCCCTTTCGGTTGAGTGGCGCGTGCTGAGTCAAGAGCAATGGGCCGAGCCGAACAGCCTTGAGGATCCTCTCGTTGTCGTTCGCTTCGTACTCCCAGCGGATGCTGCCGGGGGCTCCGGGGATCGCTTGGGACCAGTCGGGGTGGCGGCGCGGTGGCGCCGACCCTGGGCTTGGCGAGGGCTGGGCGGAGGGGCTCGCTGAGGGGGGAGCCGGCGAGGGGAGGACCCGGGTTGGAGCCGTCGAGGGGGCTGTTGTTGGAGACACGCTTGGCGGGGGCGCAAGCGGGTCTTCCATGGAGGTGCTGACGACCAGCGCCGTCACGGGGAGCAAGACTCCGATCACCGCCAACAACGCCGCTAGGGCTCGATTTGCTCCGCTCGCTCTCGGCTCAGGAGGGGCTTCGCGCGTGGCTTGCTCGAGCTCTGCTGCAAAGCTCGCTGCGGTCTGGGGGCGATCTCTGGGCTCCTTGGCCATCGCGCGGAGGAGGAACTCGGCGAGCCGGGTCGAGACCTCTGGGTTCGTGGCTCGAACGTCGGGGGTTGGTGCCGTCGCGAGCCTCGCCAGCACGTTGTAGGACGTCGGCCCGTCGAAGGGCTTCTCTCCACAGAGCAGGTAGTAGAGGATCGCGCCGAGTCCATAGACGTCGGCGGGGGGCCCCGCGGTGGTCTCTTCGTCGGCCTGCTCGGGTGCCATGAACGAAGGCGTCCCGATCAACTCGCCTGTTAGCGAGAGTCGCGACTGATCGCTGACACCCTTGCCTTCGATCTTCACGATCCCAAAGTCGACGACGTAGGGCCGCTGGGTCTTCTCGTGCACGACCACGTTCGCTGGTTTGAGGTCTCTGTGCAGGACGCCCTTTGAGTGGCAATGGGCGACCGTCTCCGCCACGTCGATCACGATCTCGACCGCGCGCTCCTCGGAGAGGGGCCCCCCGACCTTGACTAAATCCTTGAGGGACTTGCCCGGGATCAGCTCAAGAGCAATGAACAGAGTTCCTTCGTGCTCGCCGAGATCGAGGGCTCGGGGCAGGCGAGGGTGCTCGAGCGCTCGGAGGGTCTCGATCTCGAGGAGGAACCGGCGGCGTGCGACTTCCCGGTCGTCGAGCAGGAGCTTGAGGGCGACGGGGAGACCAAGCTGGGTGTGGTGCGTGCGAAGGACGACGCCCTGGCCACCTCGAGCGATCACTTCCTCGACGACGTAGGGGCCGTACTGGCTACCGATATCGAGATCCCTGGCCATAGCGCGACCTTACCTGGCCTTTCCGAGCCGAGGCCGCCTTCCGGAAAGCAAACGAGCCGGTCCAGTGGATCGGCTCGTCAAAAGAAACGCTCGGAAAAGCTGCCCGGTAAAGCAACCCGCGGGCGGCTAGACGCCTGCGCTCTCCGGCTCCGAGTTCGGGCGGAGGAACTTCTCGGGTGCAGGCTGTGCATCCTCCATCTCGTTGAAGCTCCGGTTCCAGGCGTCGTCTTTGACGATGTCTATGTGGAACCAGCCCAGGAAGAAGTCGACCATCTGCCAAGGCGAGAAGTCGATTTCGATGCCCACGATGAACGCGGCCACGAAGTGAACGTCAGTGACGTAGTGATAGCGCGGCTGGCGGTAGTCGATCGGAACCGTGTTGGCCCGATCCGGCGCGCGGCGATACCACTCGTTGAACTCGTCGACAGACTCAAAGAGGTAGTCGTTACCGGCCACCACCCGGAGCTTGCGATCGATGGGTCCGAGAATATCGAAGCCCTTGTCTCGCCAGATTCCAGCGGCGCGACTCTGGAAGCCGAACTTCTCGAAGTCGTAGTAGCCGAAGATCAGGTTCGGAGGCAGGAGGTGACGGCGTATTCCGAAGAGGAAAAAGTCCTCATACTCGGAGGACGTATAGGAGTTGCCGATCTCCAGCCCGAATTTCATTCCCTTTCCAGCCACAAACTTGAGGCCGAAAATGTCAACAAAATCGAGGACTCGATCCTGGAAGTAGGAGCTCACTGAACTCCGACCGGGGGTCGAGGTACAGCCACCTAGGGCGAGCGCCAAAACTGCGCAACCCATCATGCCTGTGTTTCGCATGCCCGTCTTTCGCATGTAGCCTCCCAATGCTCACAGGTGGGGTGGACGCACGCATCCTGTCCCCCCTGAGGGCGCCGCACCCTAACGCACCGGTTGATAAGGGTCAAGCAGGTGTCTCTGCCAATCCGCCCCTAGGCCCCCGCGCGCTCTCCCACAGGAGCTTTGCCTGCCCCCGCAGCTCCGTAAGTCGGTTGCGAGACGCTCCTTACGCACCGAGTCAGTTCCTCGGAGAGTCCTGATCGGATTGACTGCGAAGCCGAGAGATGCCCACAATGCGCTCGGCCGATTCCTATGACCTCTGAACCCAACCATCATCCTGAAGCTGCGCCCGATCCGACCCTGCGAGTGGGGCTGATCGTCGTTGTGGGAATCGCGGTCCTGGGCGTGGCTCTCATGTTTGGCGCCGGGGTCGGGCGGCGGCGGGCGGCCGAGGAGGAGCGGAACGATCCGATCGCGGCCCTCGAACGCGAGCGCGCAGCGATCGAGGGCGAGGCCAGCGCCCTCGCGCCGGCCCTCCACGGACAAGGCGAGCAACCTGACCCGGCCCTCGTCAAGGCGCTCGAGGCCCGGCTGGCGGATCTCATTGAGCGGGCGCACGCGGTCCAGCTTCCCCTCGACACGATCCAGATCGAAGCCGTGGTCGCGCGGGCCAAGTTCGAGGCGCTCCTGACTCGAGGAGACGAGGCCGCTCTCGACGAGGCGGCGCTGCTCCTTCCCCGGGTCGGGCGCCGGGGGGAAGAGCCAGTCCTGCGCGCGCGCCTCGACCTCGCACGGGGGCGCGAACCCGACGTCAGCTGGCTCGCCTCCTGGACCGAGGTCGACGACGCCGGAGTGGCCGAGGCGGCGCGCCTCCTCTGCGCGACCCTCTACGCGGCCCGCAATCCCGACCGCGCTCGGCGCATGGTCGGGAGTCGAGTCGACGAGCGGCTGGCGAAGACGGTCCTGGCTCGAATCGATCTCGCGAGCGCGGCTCGGCGCCTCGACCTCGACCAAGTTCGACTCCACATAGCGCTTGGGCGCCCAGGCCTCGCCAACATGCCGCGCCTTCGCCGAGAGATCGCGCGGGTCGGCGTTCAAGAGGGGATCGCCGCCCAGCCCTCCTACGCGAAGGTCGAGCGTGTCTTGCGAATCGAGGGTCTCCTCCAGGGCAAGATCGGCTCTGACGGTCAGCGCCTGGCCCGTGTCGCCTTCGTCGTCGCGCGACGTAGCTTGGTCGAGCTAGACGTCGAACCGGCCGGGCGCGACCGTCGCGTCCAAGCGCTCGCGAGCCTCCTCGACGCGATCGCGGGCTGCGGGCTTCGGGCTGGACCGAGCCTCGAGGCTGGGAGCTTCCTCGACGACCTCCTCGGCCCTCGCGCGCCAAAGGCGCCCCAGCTCCTCACGGCGGGGGTCCTGGCTGCCTGCCGCCTGGACGCTCGGCTCCAACCAGTGCACCTCCGCGCCCTGGCTCCGCTGAGGGCGACGCTCCTCGAGTCGAGCGACCCGCTCCTGCGGGCCGTCGCGCTCCGGCTCAGCTCTTCCCCGGACCCAGCGGCTGCTCGGGCCGTGATGGGCGCGTTGCCTCCGGCGCAGCGAAGTCAACTTCTCCTCATGATCCAGACCGAGCTGCCGGCCGGGTCCGACCGCCTCAAGCTCTGCCAGGAGGCCCTGCGCCTGGATCCAGCGAGTCCAGCGGCCGCCCTGGCCGCCTGGAGCGCGAGCGAAGCAACGCCCCCCCAAGACGCCCTCGCGCGCTTGAGCAAACAGGTTCGCGACTTGATTCGCGATCGTCCTCTGCTCACGGCCCGGGGCGCCGAGCTGCTCGGCGAGCTGGCAGCGCTCCAACGGACTCGGGGCCAGCCTGCTTCCGCGCAAGCGACGCTCCGCGAGGTCGAGCGCTGGTTCGGCGCTGAGGCCCGGGCAGCGGCCGAGAAAGGCGCGCTGAAGGGTAGCGGGGAGGGCCCACGCTGAGTCGCGCCTCGGGATAGGCTGTGCGCCGCGCGAAGAGACGCGCTCACCCAACAAGAGGGCACGCCTGCGATCAACCTTCTGGATTCAGAAGGCAAGGTCCGGATGTCCTTCGGCGTGGCGAAGGACGGCATGAGCTTCGTCGCCCAGAAGGGGCCCGCCGGAAAGATCCGCAACTTCTTGTTCACGGACGGAAAGGGCTCCCCCAACTTCAGGCAAAAGAACGCCAAGGGGAAGAACATCACCCAACTCCCCAAGAAGAAGAGGTAGCAGAGAGCCCACACCCGCGCCTCCGCTCTCAGCGGCGGCGTTGGACCTCGCTCGCTATCTTGGAGGGGTGTCTTCCCCTTCCCACTCCACGGGTCGCCCCAGTTCGGGGCGGCTGCTCACGACGATTGGTCCCTACCAAGTCGAGCACGAGCTGGGCCGAGGAGCGACTGGAGTCGTCTATGCGGTCCGCCTCGCGGGGCAGGAGAAAACCTACGCCCTCAAGTTGATTCGAGACCTCGAAGGGATCGACCCCGAGGGCCTGGCGCGCTTTCAGCGAGAGGCCGAACTCTCGGCACGAATCAACCACCCCGGGGTGGTCGGCGCGATCGACGCGGGGGCCTATGGTCCCCACCGCTACCTGGTCCTTCCCCTCGTGGAAGGGGACTCCCTCGCCGAGCGCCTGCGTCGGGAGACGCGCCTTCCTCCCTTAGACGCCGCCCGACTCGTGGCCCAGATTGCTCGGGCTTTGGCTGCCGTTCACGCTCAGGGAATCGTGCACCGCGACCTCAAGCCCGACAACATTCTTCTCGACCAAGCGCTCGGCGGCGCTCCCCGAATCACTGACTTTGGAATCGCTCGGCAGGGGGTCGGTCGTGGGTCGCTGACCCAGAGTTCGACGTTCCTCGGGACTCCGGCCTACATGTCCCCCGAGCAAATCAACGCGGCCTCGCAGGTCGACGGCAAGGCCGACGTCTACTCCCTCGCGTCGGTGCTCTACGAGTGCATTTGCGGTGTTCCACCCTTCCGGGGAATGACCGCCCTCGAAGTCGCAGACCAGGTCCTCAACTCGGACCCTCCGCTCCTCAGCCTTCACGCCGCCGACGTCCCAGCCTCGCTCCAGAATCTCTGCCTCCAGGCGCTGGCGAAGGATCCCGCGGACCGTCCCGACGCTGCGGCCTTCGCTGTCGCGCTTGAGGAAGTCCTGACCGAGGACCCTGTCACGAGCGGGGGCCGGCGAGGGATCGCGGTGGCGGTCGGGATCGTGCTCTTGGTCTTGGCCGGAGTGGGCGCAGCCCTGGGGCTTGGCTCGAACCCCAAAGGGGACTTAGCCAGCGCAGCCGCGAGCCAGGCGGCGCCTAGCCGTGCTGCGGTGATCACCCCAGCACGGCTGGCAGATCTCGAGGCCCGCACGCTCGAGGCAGCCCCCTTCGATCCCTCACTCAAGCGCGACCTACTCGCGATCGCGGAGGCTTCTGAGGCTGGCCCCGATCTCTCAGGTTCCGCGCGCCTCGTGCTTGGTGATTACCTTCTTCGCCGCTCCCGCTTGAGCGAGGCGCTCACCGAGTTCAAGGCGATTGCGAAGCGAGCAGAGGTCCCTCTAGGCACTCGGCGGAGGGCAAACCTGCTCAGGGCAGCGGTCTTGGCTCGCCTCGGCAAGCCTGGGGAGAGCGCCCTGACCGAGACCGACTTGGTCTTTGACGAGCCGCAGGATCCAGTCGGGAAGTTGGTCCGGGCCCGTCGGTTGATCGATTGGGAGCGACCCAAGGAGGCGATTGCGCTCCTTGACAAAGAGCTTGGCCGAGATCGGGTCGATCGGATCGCAGCCCAATTGGCTTGTCGTAGCGGAGTCCTCGACGCTGAGGCGCAGGAGAAGATCCTCGAGCGCGCCCCAACCGAGAGCGATCCCGCCCTGCTGATGTTCCGAGCTGCCCTCTGGCGCACGAGGGGGAACGAGTCGAAGGCCGCCGCGACCGAGGGCCGGATCGAGGCGCTCTGTAGGGGGCGAGAC
The DNA here is from genome assembly GCA_016765095.1 of Planctomycetota bacterium. Classification (GTDB taxonomy): domain Bacteria; phylum Planctomycetota; class J058; order J058; family J058; genus NORP233. The sequence continues at coordinate 7,670 of JAESQQ010000972.1, forward strand.
TACGGACCCCTGCTTCGCGCGCAAATCGAGGTCAAGCTTGAGGAGGTAGGCGACGACGACGACGACGACGACGATTACAGCGACGACGACGACGACGACGATTACAGCGACGACGACGACGCTAAGAAGGAGCCCGAGGAGGAGCCCGAGGAGAAACGGATCAACGGGGAGATCCTCGAGTTAGCAAAGCGGGCCTTCAAGGCGGAGCCCAACGCCATGAACGGTGTGACGCTCCTCAGTCGCGGTGGGGGCGGGAGCGCACAAGAGCGCAAGGCCCTTTTCTTCCGCTACCGCGACGAGAGCCCGCGCGCTCTCACTCGACTCAGGGCGCTCGGACACGGCGACGACTTGCCCGCGCTCAAGGCCGATCAAACAGCTACCCCCTTCTTTCCTGGGGACGAGAGTTGGTTCTGGGCGCGAGCGCGAGTCGAGCGACTTCCCAGGAAGACGCGACGAAGCGGATTCCAAGCGCTCGTCGCTGCGATCGGCGGGGATCTGGCTTGGAGCCAGGTGCTCGCTCACCTCGAGGCCGCCAAAGACCAAGACCCCGATTCGGGAGAGGTGGCTCTGCTCGGAGCCGAGATCTGCATGCGTCGGGGACGACTCCCGGAGGTGGTTCACCGCCTCAAGGGCATCAGCGTCCAACGAAAGAGCGCGCGCCTTCGGGCTCGGCTGGCGCTCTATCAGGGGCGCGAGGAGGACGCGATCGCGGCCTGGAATGAGATCAAAGGGAGCGAGTCGCCCGAAGGGCAACTCGCGCAGGTTGAGGTCGCTCTCGCGACCCAGCAAATGAGGCTGGCTGAAAGCCAGTTCAGGGCCCTAGACGAGCGGAAGGCCGACGTTCTGCTCGCCCGGGTCGACTGGATCCAGGGGACGACGCGGAAGCGCTACGGGGGCCGCGGCGGCCGCCGCGGCAGGGGCCGCTGGGGCAATCGCGGCGAGGAGAGTCACGAGGAGAAGGAACAAGAACGTCAACGCAAAGTCGCCCAGGCTCGAGCCGATCTCGAGGTTGCTCGCAAATTCGCCCAGGCTCGAGCCGATCTCGAGGTTGCCCAGCGAATGCTCGGCTCTTTGGACATGCGGATCGGGATCGCGCGTGGATCCCTGAGCGGCGGGTGGTGGGTACCGCTCGGCGAACTCAACCGGGTGGGGTACTTCGCCGGCGGAATCGACGTTCCCGCCAGCCTCTTCCTGCGGGGCAAACTGCAAGGAATCGCCTCACGCAACAGAGGCACGCAACAGAGCATGCAGTACTGGGGCAGGGAATTCGTGGATCCGATCATCGCCGCTCTGGGAGGCAAGGACGCCTCGCCGGTCCTCTCGATCTACCTAGCTCTCTACGAGAGAACCCCTGAGCTAGCGAGGAGCCGAGCCGAAGCAGCCTACGCGCGCGACGACAAAGTCAAGTTGCCCGAGCACTTTCTGCGGATCGTGGAGTCCCGCTTCGGCGATCGCGCTTTCCTGGCGCCGAAGTGACACGATCCAAGCGTTGCTCTCCCTGACTCGCTTGGGACGACGGTCTCCGAGCGGCGAGGGGTGCTCTCAGGCGCTACTCTGAGGGCGTGCAGGCAGCTTCAGGAGAGCCCAGGGCGCGCCCGGAGTCGGGGCGCCTCCCGAAAGAGATCGGTCCCTACCGAATCAAGCGAGAGCTGGGGCGGGGAGCGTCGGGCGTCGTCTACGCGGTCACGCGAGGGAAGAGCGAGCGGACTTACGCCCTCAAGCTGATCCGAGACCTCGAGGGCCTCGACCCCCAAGGGCTCGCTCGCTTCCACCGAGAGGCCGAACTCTCGGCTCGCCTCAAACACCCGGGCGTTGTTGGTGCGCTGGACGCGGGCGCGAGCGGCCGTCACCGCTACTTGGTCCTTCCCCTCGTCGAGGGAGAGTCCCTCCACCAGCGCTTGCGTCGAGAGGGTCGAATTCCGCCCAAGGAGGCAGCGTCACTCGTAGCCCAAGTCGCCGAGGCCCTGGCTGCGGTCCATGGGGCGGGCGTCGTCCACCGAGACCTCAAACCGGACAACATTCTCCTCGACCAAGAGCAGGGCGGAGCTCCCCGGATCACCGACTTCGGAATCGCCCGCGAGGGGTTCGGGAAGGGCTCCCTGACCCAGAGTTCGGCGTTCCTAGGGACTCCGGCCTACATGGCTCCCGAGCAAATCAACGCGGCTTCGCAAGTCGACGGCAAGGCCGACGTCTACTCGCTCGCGTCGGTGCTCTACGAGTGCATTTGCGGTGTCCCTCCCTTCAGTGGAGCGACGACTTTTCTCGTCGCAGACCAAGTCCTCAACAACCCGCCACCCCCTTTTCGAGAGCACGTCCCGGACGTCCCGGCGAAGATCGAAGAGCTCTGCCTGCGAGCCCTCGACAAGGACCCCAGCGCGCGGCCCGACGCGGCAGACTTTGGTCGGAGCCTGCTCGAGGCAGCGGCTCAGGCCCCGACCCAGGAGACTGCGACCAACCTCGTCGGCCTGGTCGCTGCGGGTCTCGGGGTCGGGCTGCTCGTCTTGGGCGCAATCGGAGGCGCCCTCGCGCTGACCTCGAGTCCAGACGCGCGGAGTGAGAGCCCCAGCGTGGCTGCGAGCCCTACGCAAAGCGCCGCTCCGCCCGCAGCCGACGCTGAGTCCCTCCAAGCGCGCCTCGCGACCCTCGAGGCGCGAACCCTGGCTGCAGAGCCCCTCGAGGAGGAGCTGGTGGCCAAGCTCAAGGGCCTCGCGAGCGCCAGTCAGGCGACTCCCGAGTTCGCTGGCGCCGTGAGGCTCGTGCTGGGGGACTACTTGGTCCGGCGAGCGGACCTCAAGCGAGCCGCCGTCACCTTGGGCCAGGTCCCTGCCGACTCGCCCGCTCGAAGGCGGGCTGCTTTGTTGCGAGCGTGGATCCTCACGCGCCTGGGGCAAGTCACCGACGCCTCCGCCCTCGAGCACGACCTCTTGTTCGAGGATCGCACCGACCTCGTGGGTCGGCTCCTGCGGGCTCGCCGACTGCTCGAATGGAGGCAGCCCGACGCGGCGCTCGCGCTCCTACAGGACGATCTCAACGGCGAACGGGTCGATCGCCTCGTCGCGCACGTCGCCCTCACAACCCGCAAGCTGCCGACCACCGAGGCCAGAGGGGTCCTCGAGAGGGCGCCGACTAAGACCGACCCCAAGCTCCTGCTCCTTCAGGCAGACCTGATCGAGGACCAGCGAGCAGCGCCGGCCCTCGTCGCCCAAGCGAAGAGGCTCTGCACGGGTCGCGACCTGGCGCCTCTGCTCGGGCACGAATTCCAACTCCTCAAGAGCCAGGGGGCCCCAGCTTCGGTCTTGGCCAAGCTCATTCAACGCGCCACCGCCTGCGAGCCCCACCCGGCGCTGCTGAGCGCCAGCCTCGTCTACGGCGAGCTCCCCAGCGAGGAGCGGAGCGCGCTCTTCAGGCGACTCCGGCGCGAAGCGCCGACTGCGCTCGCGCAGGTGGTAGGCAGGCTCGAGGGCAGCGGACTCCCGGTGCTCCTGGATCATCAGATCGCGCGGCCCTTCTATCCCAGTGACGAGAGCTGGGCTTGGGCGCGAGAGCGAGTGGAGCGTCTGCCAGAGGCCTCCCAGCGAGCCGGCCACCGGGCGCTCGTCGCAGCGATCGGTGGGGCCCTCCCCTGGCACGTCATCCAGGCCGACCTAGAGCGCGCCAAGAGCTATGACCTCGACTCGGGAGAGGCCGCGATCCTGGCGGCGGAGCTATGTGTCCGACGCGGACATATTGCCGAGGCGACGAACCACCTGGACGCGGTCCGGGAGGAGCCCCAGACGAGGCGCCTCCGGGCTCGAATCGCCCTTTACCGGGGACACGAGGAGACCGCTCGCGAGATCTGGTCCGGAATCGGCGGCTCCTCGTCTGCGGGGCGGCTGGCGGCAGTCGAGTGGGCCTTGGCGAGAGGGGACGTCCAGGCGGCCGAAGGGGGCCTGAGCATGCTCGACTCTGAGAGTGTGGACGCGCGCCTGCTCTCCCACGAAGTCGCTTACGCCAAGGAGCACCTAGAGACGTTCGAAGCGCAGAAGGGTATGCCCGACTGGATGAGGATTGCTCGGGCGATGCAGAAGGCCGATCCCGCCAAGCGGAAGCCGATCTTGGAGAACCTGCGGCTCGTGCAGCGTCGCCTCGGCTCGCTCGAGGTGCGGCTCGGCGTCGCTCACGCCCAGCTCGAACTCAAGCACGTCCTGAGGAACATGGCTCGCAGGAGGCTTGGGGGCACGCCTCCCAAGCCCCGCGTCGAGGTCCCGCTCCAGCGCGCTGTCTACTACGCGAGCGACGCGAACGTCCCCTGTTCGCTCTACTTGCGCGGGGCCTTGGCGGGCCTCCAAGGCCGCTCCCAACGGAGGATTCGACGCTCGCTCGATTTCTGGGCTCGTTTGATCCCCGACCTCCAAGAGGCATTGGACAGGCAACCGCCCTCCCCGATCCTGGCGACCTACTTCGCGCTCTTTGACAGGGGCGCCCGCTCACAGGCCCTCATTAGAAGTGCTCGGATGCGAGATCCAGCCGCGCGATTGCCCAGACAGCTCCTAGAGCTAGTCGACGCGCAGTTCCCTGCGCGTCGTGCCGAGTTCACTCGCTGAGCGCGACACGCCCTCACCACTTCACGCCAACGCCGCAGCCGAGTTGAGACTCGCCAGCGACGCCAGCCGAATCGCCACCCTGGACCCGGTCGAAGAGCCCCAGGTAAGCCGCGCGGATCCTAAGGATCGCGATCCCCGCGTTCCGGTCGTCAGCGTCTTCGAAGATCGCGAGATCGAACTGGGCTCCAATCTCGCGGAAGGGATTGAGGTCGAGCACGCTCGCGCGTCCTTCCTGGACGTCGACGAGGGTCGTGGAACTGCCGACGTTTCCAAACACCAGCGTCAGGTCGCCGCGCAGGCTCCCGTTGGCCGCCGCGAAGGTCCGCCCGTAGTCCGCGTCCTGCTCGAGCTCGCCGAGACCGTCGAAGTTGTGTTGCCCCCCCGCGTCGCGCTCCGAGGCACCAACTCGAAACGCGAGCCGCCGCTGCAGCGCTGGAGACGGACGACGAGGGAGGAGGTCTTCGTGCGGTCGAATCGCCAGAACTTCCGCTTCGGGTGGAGCGCAGCGCGGCGCGCGGTGATCAAGTCGGCGTAGGTCCACGTTCGCTCGAGGCCGGCTTCCCAAATGACCAGCTCGGAGTCGCCCCTCAACCCGTCGAGACCCTCGCGCCAGGGCGAGTCATAGCGCGCGTAGTGGTGGGCGATCGCCTGGGGATCGAAGGGTGGGACTTCCGCTGAACCTGCCGCAGCCTGGTCGGCCAGCGACGCGATCACAACCACAAGGCAACAGGGAAGGAGGCGGGGCGTCATGGATCCCACGTCATGGATCCCACGCGGGCGCCGAAGGGGGCTCCAGTCCGATCCCGGCCAGCCGGCTACTTGATGCAGACTCGGCGGACTTCGAAAATGTCGGTCAAGCCCTGGCCAAGGACCTTGCGAATCCCGTCCTGCTTGAGGGTCGTCATGCCCTCGTTCTGGGCGTGGTCGCGGAGGTCAGAGACCTTGGCGTGGGCGTAGATCATGCTGCGGAGCTCGTCCGAGTTGACCATGTACTCGTGGATGCCCATCCGGCCCTTGTAGCCAGAGCCCCCGCAGCCCGGGCACTTCTTTGACCTCCGGTCGGTCTCGTGCCGCCGAGCCAAGTTGAGGTCCTCTGCGCACTTGAAGCGCTCCCACCCGTCGTCGTTGCCGTACTCCGTCTTGAGACTCTCGAGTTCTTCCGCGGTGGGTTCGTAGGACTCCTTGCACTTCTTGCAGAGGCGACGCAGGAGCCGCTGGGCGAGGACGCCGAGCAGGCTGTCGCCGAAGCTGTAGGGGTCGAGCCCCAGGTCGAGCAAGCGAGTCACGGTCTCGGGTGCGCTGTTGGTGTGAAGCGTCGAGAAGACCATGTGACCGGTCAAGGCCGCCTCGATGCCAGCCTCCGCAGTCTCCTTATCACGCATCTCACCGATCATGATCACGTCGGGGTCGCAACGCAGGAACGAACGGAGGGCGACCTCGAAGGTGAACCCGATCTTCGGCTTGACCTGCACTTGGCGGAGACCGTACTGCGTGATCTCGACCGGGTCCTCGGCTGTCCAGATCTTCGTTTCTGGTTTGTTGATAAAGCCCAGGCCACTGTGAAGAGTGGTCGTCTTGCCGGAGCCGGTCGGCCCGACGACGAGCACGAGGCCGTAAGGCTGCTTGACCGAGTGCTTGAAGGCCGTGAGGTTCTCGGGCGAGAAACCCATGTCGTCTAGCGGCATAGGCTTGCTGGCCGCGAGGATACGCATCACGCAGTCCTCTTGGCCACCGACGGTCGGAATCGTCGCGACACGGAGCTCGAGGTCGAGCTTGCCGAAATTCTTGAACTTGATCTTGCCGTCCTGCGGCTTGCGACGCTCGGCAATGTCGAGGTCCGCCATGATCTTGAGGCGAGACACGAGCGCGCGCGAGAAGCGACGCGGGATCATGGTGAAGTCGGCGCACACACCGTCGATCCGAAACCGGACCTTGAGGTCGAGCTCGGGGTGGGGCTCAATGTGGATATCGGAGGCGCCTCGAACATAGGCCTGCTCGATGATCGAGTTGACCAGCTTCATCAAGCCGGTGTCGGTGTTTTCGGTCTCCTCCTCGCCTTCTTTGGCCTTCTTGGCGTCGGGGCTCTCTTCGTCGAGGAGGGTGATCAGGTCCGACATGTCGCCCTTGGCGACTTCGGGGCCGGATCCGCCGAACTGCTCGGCGATCACTTCCAAGATCTTGGACTCGACCGAGACGAAGGCCTCCTCAATGATCAAGTCAGTCGCGGACTCGAACTGGCTGCGCCGGTTCATGTCCATCGGGTTGACCATGATGACTTGGACGCCCTTGCCGCTGACGGTCTTGACCGGCAGGACGAGGTACTTCTTGACGTTCTCGAGGCCCACGAGCTCGAACAAGCGCTTGTCCCAGACGAAGCGATCCGTGTCCTTGGGATCGACGACCTCGGTCTTGGCCATTCGGGCGTAGTAGCCCGCGATCTCCTCCTCGCTCCGCTCGAGTTCGGGGTCGCGCTGGACGTGAATCAATCGCCCGAGATACCCCGAGAGGGTCTCCACCAGGCGCAGGTCTTGGAAGTTGAAGAACTCCTCCCCGCTCTCGGGGTCCTTGTTCATGACCTGGATCGCGCCGAACACAGGCACGTCCGCGAAGGGGTCCTCGACCCCTGCCGCGCGGTTCTCCTCGACGATCGTCGAGTCGACGATCGGGACAGTGATCATCGTGCGAACGTTGTAGCCAGTCGCCTTGCCAAGGTGGTTGAGGAACTCCTGGTCGCCGGCCGCGTTGAGCGAGGTCACGGCTTTCCGGGTCTTGATCGCGCGCCCGAGAATGCCCGTGTCCGGCTTGATCTTGAGCTGCCCGAGTTCTTCGAGGCTCGAGTTGAACTTGCCCTCGAGTCCAGCGTTGTTCTTGAACAGGGAACGAGAATAGAAGAGGTGCGCGAAGCTCAACTCGCGCGCTTCGTCGGCGAAGTAAACCACGATCACTTCAGCGCTGATCGGGTCGACGATCTTGCCGACGGTCAACCGGAAGATCGTGTCGAGCTGGCCCTCGCGGACCGCCTCCTTTCGCGTCAGGTAGCGGACCAGCGTGTTCATCACGCGGTCGATCTTTTGCTCGTCCTGGCTGCGGCGACGCTTGGGCTTGCGGCGCGAGGAGGTCGTGACCTGGGTCTTGCCGGCGTCCACGACAGGCGCCGCCTCAGCCGGGGCCTCCATGTCCTCGAAGAAATCGTCGAGGGCCATTGAGAAGATGCTGCCGCCGTCCTCCTCGTCTTCTTCGTCGTCCTCGACGAGAGCCGGGGCGCTCTCTTCGTCGTCGCCGCCGCCGCCGAGCCAGTCGAGGCCGTCCTCTTCGCCCGAGTTCTCCTCTTCGTCGCTGTCTTGGAGCCAGTCCAGGGCGTTCTGGAAGTCGTCTCCAGTGTCTTGGGTGGCGGGGGCTTCCTCTTCGTCGAGCCAGCCCAGACCGTCTTCGTCGCCGCTCATCTCGATCAGCCTCCAGGGTCGCGAGCCGTAACTCCTGCGACGATGCGGATCCTAGCTCGAATCGCAGTCCCTCGCCACAGACTCTACGCCCGTGAAAGCTGCAACCCCACCCGCCAAAGCGCCAGGTCCAGGCCTTCTGACGCCAGGGGCTTCGCTTCGTCACGCGCCTTTAGGAGGGCCCAGGTTCCCTTCGCCGGGCGAGAGGCCCTCGACGCCCGCTCTCGCCAGGCCGAAACACAGCGCTCAGGGGGGGTGGGGTAGCCTGGAGCGCTCAAGGCAGGAGGAGAGCCGACGTGGGTCAGCGGGAGGAATCGACGGCTCAGCCCCCCTTCGCGTGCGTGTTGCTCCGAAGGCTCTGGCCCGTTCTCTGCGTCCTGACCCTGGCCTGCGCGGTCTACCTCCCAGCGATTCGGAGTGAGGAGGGGTTCATTCTCGACGACGTGGCGCTCGTGGGCGAGAACCCTCGCCTCAGCCTCGGAGGGGGCTGGAAGGAGCTCCTCCTAGACCGCTACTGGGATCGTCGCCGGCCCGAGGAGCGGCTCTGGCGTCCGACTGCAGTCGCGACCTTGGCCCTCGACGCGGCCCGCGCCGGGCGCGAGGCGCCGGCCTTTCGTCGCACCAACGTCGCCCTCCACGTCCTGATCAGCCTCGGGGTCTACCTGTTCGCCCTCCAGCTCCTCCCGCGGCGGCCAGCCTTGATCGCGGCCCTCTTGTTCGCTGCCCACCCGGTTCACGCCGAGGCTGTGGTCAGCGCGGCCAATGGCCGCTGCGAGCTGTTAGCGCTCGGCTTCACCCTCGCCGCCGCCCTCTGTCACTTGCGCGCACGCCGTGGCGAGCACATCGGGCTCTCGTTCGTCGGCTTCGCCGCCGCTGGGCTCTTTCTGTTTCTGGCCTGGACGAGCAAGGAGAGCGCGCTGGTCGCTCCGCTCCTGCTCGTGCTCTGCGAACTGGGCGTTCGTCGCCCCCGCTTCCCGACGCCAGGGCGAGCGGCTCGCTTCCTTGCGCCCTACCTGGGCTACTTGCTCCTGATCGGCCTCTACGGCTGGCTCCGTTCAATCGCGCTGGAGGGACAGCTGTTGCCTCGCCCCGGGGCTTGGGCGCTGGGCACCGCGTCCTTTGGCGAGCGCGCGATCTTGGCCGCTTCGACCTCACTCGAAGGGCTGATCGCGAGCCTGACTCCTGCCCGAACTGCTGCCCACTACCCGCTCCCGCAGATCGTCGGCGGGA
>JAESQQ010000973.1 GCA_016765095.1 Planctomycetota bacterium
AAACCCCGCCCCTACATTCACCCGTACCGGAACTTCTGGCGGGCAGCACTAGCGCACCTGGGGGGCGCGCAGGAGGCGTAGCTCGACTTCGTCCACGAGGAGCTCTGCGGCCTTGATCCGGCCCGCAGAGAGGAGACCCTCCAGCTCAGGCTTGATCGCGATCAGTTGGGCTTGCTCGCCCGGGTTCTTGCGCGCTTTGATTCGCTTCCCGATCGCGCGGGCCCGCTCGACGAGCCGGTCTCGTCGGCCAGCAGCCAGGCGGAGCTCGGCGGCGTCGATGGCGTGATCGCCGTTTTGGTCGAGGCTCGTAAAGAGCGCTCGCGAGAGCACGACTTCACTGGCCTCAAGCTTGCCGTCCTTGTTCAGGTCGAGGGCCTCGAGCGCGCCCTGGAGTTGACTCACGGCGTCCTTGCCCGCGCTCTTGGTCTTGAGCGAGCTCGGGAGCTGGCTCTTGGCGCCTGGCCGCGAGGGTTTGCCCGCTCGCTCCTGCTTGGAGGCCAAGACCGCGAGCCGGAACTCGACCACGAGTTGGTAGATCTCCTTCTCGTTGAGCTTTCCGTCCTTGTCGACGTCGGCCAGGTCGAGGAAGGGGCGAGCCGTCTTGGGGAGCTCCGAGCGGGAGAGCTTGCCGTCTCCGTCGAGGTCTTCGTCGAGGACGAACTCGGCCATTTCCAAGGCGACTTGGTAGCGGACGGCCTCGGGGAGAGTCAGCTTGCCGTCCTTGTCGCGGTCCATGGCTTCAAAGGAGCCCTTCCCGGTCGGGAACTCCTCCAGGGTCAGCCAGCCGTTCTTGTCCTCGTCGGCGCCGCGGAACCCGTCGACGAGCTTCTGGGTCGAGCCCAGCCCCTTCCCTTGGACGATCAAGTGGAGCCGATAGGCCTCCGTCGGCGTCAGGACTCCGTCCTTGTCCACGTCACCGTGCACGAAGGCCTGCTCGTCCCCGAGCTCTGACTTCTGGAGCTTGCCGTCGCCGTTCTTGTCGAGGGTCGCGAACTCCTTCTGGAGCGGCTCGGGAAATCCGTCCTGCCCCTGGGCTGGGGCGGCTAGGCACCAGATCCCGATCGCGCCTGCCACCAAATACCCACCTGCCATGATCCATGCCCGCACGTTGGCCTCCTCGTTCCCGGTCCCGGTCCACGTCTCTACCGAACGGGAGGCGGCCCGGTTTCACCCTCTCGCCACGAGTCGCAAGTACCATGGCCCCGTGACCCTACGCTTCGCCTACAACACCAACGGCCTCCAGTCTCACCGCCTGTTCGACGCTCTCGATTTTCTGGGCGAGGTCGGCTACCACGGCGTCGCGCTGACCCTCGACTCCTGCCACCTCGATCCCCTCGAGGCCGGCCCGAGCGAGATCGCGGCGGTTGGGCGTCGCCTGCGCCAGGCTCGCCTGGCCTGCGTGATCGAGACCGGCGGGCGGTTTCTCCTCGATCCACGTCGCAAGCACCACCCCAACCTGGCCGACTCCGATCCCCTCGGACGCATGCGTCGGATCGACCTCCTCCGCCGATCGGTCGAGATCGGAGCCGAGCTGGGGGCGGAGGTCGTCAACCTCGCCGCGGGTCCTCGCGACCCCAGCGTGGACTCCGAGGACGCACACCGATTCCTCGTCGAGGGGCTGCGTGAAGTCTGTCGCCACGCCGAGGAGCTTCAGATCCCAGTTTCTCTCGAGCCAGAGCCAGGCCACTGGATCGAGACTCTGGCGGGCTACCACGAGCTCCAAGAAGAGCTCCCCGAACTCGGCTTGACCCTCGACGTAGCGCACGTCTCCGTCGCAGCCGAAGAGGGGACCCCCGCCGAAGCGCTCCTCGCGGAGGAGAGCCTGCTGACCCTGGTCCACCTCGAGGACGCGCCGAGTCGGGTCCACGAGCACCTTCCCCTGGGCGAGGGCGACCTCGACCTCCAAGCGACGCTCGGAGCCCTGGTCGAACTCAACTTCCAAGGCTTGGTCGCCGTGGAGCTCTCACGCCACAGCCACGCGGCCCACCAACTCGTCCCCGAGACGCTCGCGCGCCTCCGCGCGGGTTTAGCGGAGCTCTAGGCCTGGGCGACGAAAAACAAGGCCGTGCGACTGACTGCTTGTTCCGCCTTAGGCCGTTGGTTCTGACGCCCGTCAACTCCCGGCGGCCAAGACGACGCGAAATCCCTTCGTGAGCCCGCCCGCATTGCCGTTCGAGTCGTGGCCCCCTGCCAGGTGCATCAGGGGCCCCATGTAGTCGCCGCCGCGCACCCAGCGCTCGTCCCTCCCGCCGACTGGGGTTCCCGCCGTCCACTCGCACACGTTGCCCGCCATGTCCATGCAACCAAAAGGTGAGCGATCCCCCGGCGTTGAGCCCACGGGGGCTATGCCCTGAGACCCGTCTGGGCCTAGCAAATTGGCTTTACTCGGAGTCCGCTCGCTGCCCCATGGGTAGGAGCGACCGTCATGGCCGCGGGCTGCGTATTCCCACTCGTTCTCGGTGGGCAAGCGGAGCCCCGCACTCTCGCAGTAGGCCTGCGCGTCCATCCAGCTCACATTCACCATGGGCCAGTCGTCTCCCAACTCCCCCCAGACCCCCGCGAAGGGTTCGGCAGGCGGGCGCCGATTGGTACGATGGCAGAACTGGAGATACTGCCGACGCGTCAGTTCATATTTGCCGAGGAAGAACCCTCGCTGAAAGGTCGCCACACTCGGGGGGCTGGCGCGGTACACGTCCGTCGCCCCCAATCGCGCTACTCCTGCGGGGATCCAGACGAACACCAAGCTGTCGCGAGACCAAACGTACTCACCAACCGCTTCACCCTTACACAAGCCCTTTGGCAGCGGCCAGGGTGGACGCTCGGCCGCCGGGATCGCCACCAGCCAGGCTGGCAACTCTGAAGCCCCGCCTGTCCGCCGCGCTGGCTGCACAGCGCCGTCTGCCTCGGGGACTGCTCGGCGGGGCGGCAGATCGGGGTCGCCGCCCTGAACCGTCAGAAACCCAGCGACCGCTGCCACTGTACCGAGCACGGCCACAACGACAGGCCAGGGAAATCGTCTCTGGTCTGTAGTCCGCCCCTCGAGCCACGCGCTCAATGCTGCTGCAAGGGCAGCCCCGTCGGCGTAACGCGTTCCGGGTTCCTTGCGCAGCGCTCGTCGGGTAATCGCTTCCAGAGCTGCCGGAACCGAGGGGGCTAGGTCGCGGAGGGGCTGAGGCGTGGCGCGAGCTATCTGTAGGCCCAGCTCCAGGAAGCTGTCGGCGGCGAAGGGCAGCTCCCCAGCAAGCGACTCGTAGAGCATGATCCCCAGGGACCACACGTCGGTGCTCGATCTCCACTCGGTCTGCGAGCTCAGTTGTTCGGGTGACATGTAGTGGGGCGTGCCGAGGAGGGTGCCCGTAGCAGTCAGCCTGTCCAGATCCCTGGCCGTAGCTAACCCGAAATCGGTGACACGAACGCGGTCGTCTCTGTCCACGAGCACGTTGTCGGGCTTGAGGTCGCGGTGCACGATTCCAAGAGAGTGAGCGTGCCCAATGGCTGCCGCGGCGTCGCGCAGGCAGCGCACTCGATCACGGAGGTCCATGTCCTGGAAGGCTTCCGCCAGGGTCCGCGCACCTTCGATCAGTTCGTAGCTCAAGTAAGGGCGGCCCCCGGCCAGCCCCGCAGAGTGAACGGTCACGATCCCCGGGTGTCGCAGCCGTGCCGCGATTTCGCCTTCACGCAGAAAGCGCTCCCGGCGCCGTTCGCTGAGTTCGCCCTGGACGATCTTCAGCGCGACTTCGCGCCCGCTCTCCCGATCGCGCGCTCGGAGCACGACGCCCATGCCACCTTGCCCCAACGTCTCCAGCAGCTCGAAGCGCTCGCGCAGTTCGCTCAGTGCCTCCCCACCAGGGGGGGAGCGGTCGGCGACTATCCGAGGCCTGGCTGCCGCGCCTGTCGTGGGCGGTCCGGTTTCAGAAAAATCCCAAGAGAACTGGCGCTGCCCAAGGCTCATGCTCCGCCAGCATAGCGGCTCATGGACTCGCCCAGCCGAGTTTCGCCCGTCGGGTCAGAGCCTGACCCGAGGCCACGCGACTCAGGAGCTCAGGACCGGGGAGCGAGTCCGTCCCAAAGGGAGCGGACCATGCCCCGCACGAGCGATTCGTCGAGGAAGTCCACGGGAAGCCGCACGAGATCGAGGCGGTCGGTTCGAATCCGGGCGTCAGTCAGCTGGCGCTCCAGCCTTCTCGGCTAAACGGCCGCGCCGGGCGGGCCAGGCGGCATCAGGAGCCGCTCGCGCGCGAGGAGCGCGCCGAGCTCTTGGGAGAACTGGGTCGCGGTCGGGCGAGCGCCGGGATCCTGCGACATGGCGGCGAGGACAAGGTCGTTGAGCGCTGGCGGAGCGTCCGGTCGGAGCGAGCTGAGGGCGGGCGGGGGGCCGAGCGCGATCGCTTGGATCGTCCGCATGTAGGCGTTGAACGCGAAGGGATAACGCCCCGTCAGCGCCCGGAAGATCGTGGCTCCGAGCGAGTAGACGTCGCTCGCCGTCGAGATCTCCTCGAGCTCACCGCGGGCCTGCTCGGGCGAGATATAGGCCGGGGTCCCGATCAGCTTGGCGAACCCAACTTGGGCCAACTGAGCGTCGACCCGTGCCGAGTCTTTGGCCAAGCCGAGGTCGTTTAAGTGCACAGCCTTGTTGGAGCCGATCAGAATGTTGCTTGGCTTGACGTCGCGGTGGACCATGCCCTGGCTGTGCAGGAACGCGAGGGCCTCTGCGGCGGCCGTGCACACCTCGAGGCACTTCTTGGGCGCCAGCCGCCCCGGGCGAACAAAGTCTGCCAAGGACTTGGCCTCGACGTAATCGCAGACTCGAAAGTGGAGCGGTCCTTGGCTGCCGAACGCGACCACGGGCAGCAGGTGGGGGTGAGCCGGGAGGGAGTGGGCTCGCTCGGACTCCGCATAGAACCGCCCGACCAAGTCGTCGGAGCTCGTGACGGCTGGGCCGAGGATCTTGATCGCGAATCGGCGGCCGTCGCGTTTGGCTTCGTAGGTCGACCAGAGCCCCGTCCGACCCAGCTCTCGGGTGAGGGAGAACCCGCCGACTTCGTCGCCGATCGAGACCGGGGGTCCCGATTGGGCTTGGAGCTGCTGACCGGCCCAGGTCTCCTCGCCGACGACGGCTTGGCTCCCGGTCGCGACGTCGCGGATCTCCTTGAGGATCGCGGCCACGTGATCGCTGGCCATGATTCGCTCTCGGATCAGGACCTGCGCGACGCGCTGAGGGGCTCCGTTCTGCTCGCTCTGGGCGAGGACGTCACGGCAATAGGTGGCGCGCTCCTCGTCGAGGAGGCCCTTGGTCTGCGCGTGGCGCAGGAAGCGTAGATCGTCGGGGTGAGGCAAGGTGCTGAACCCTGACCGAGCGTCTCTCGGCCAACGAGGGTGGGATCTGGCCTCCGCGGGCGTGAGCTGCCGGAGGCGGCTGGGAGTCTAGCCGAGCAGGAGCCTACCTGCAGGAAAGCCTACCTGCAGGAAAGCAGCCTGCCTCCCGGAGAGCTCTACCTACAGACGAGGCGAGCGCTCTCGGGGGACTCGGAGCTGATCCGCAGCGGGGGTCCTTCGCTCGATTCGTCGACGAGCAGCGCTGTACGCCACTCGCGCTGGGTCCAGCTCTCGTTAGAGCCGCACTCTTCACAGCGAACCACCCACCGATAGTCGTCGGTGTAGGTATCGACACGCATTTTGAGGTGTCCGCAAGCAAGCTGCTTCATTTTGGACCTCCTAAACGTCAGGGGAGTGTAAGTCTCGCAAGCGACATGCCAAGGGAATTCCCAGGCCAGAGCGGCGAGAACTTCAAGGCGCCCTATGATCTCGCGCTTGAGCCGCTGGACCCCACAGAGGAGAGATTCCCGTGAAGCATGTATTGACCTGCGCCCTGGCGCTGACCCTGACCGTCCTCCCGAGCCTGGCTCAGGCGCAGGACTCCAAGCCGGCGACCAAGAAGAAGACGGCGCGCAAGCTCCTGCTGTGGAAGGTGAGCGGGAAGGGCCTCAAGACCCCTAGCTATCTGTTCGGCACGATCCACCTCCCCGACAAGCGCGTCTTGGCCCTTCCGAAGGCAGTTGACAAGGCGATCGACGCCTCAGACGCCCTCTTCTGCGAGTTGGCCCTCGAGAAGGACCTCCAGGTGAAGATGACTCCGCACCTGATGCTCGGCGGCGGGAAGACGCTCGTTGACGTCTTGGGCCAGGACCTCGTGGATCGCGCGGCCAAGCTCCTCGCGGCGAAGGGGCTCCCAATCCAACCTTTCCTCCAGCTCAAGCCCTGGGTTCTTATGAGCCAGCTCACGATGCTCCTCGAGTATTTCCAGGAGTCGATGACCCAACAGCCGGCCCTCGACTCCGTGCTCTACAACCGCGCCAAGGCTGCGGGCAAGGAAGTCGGTGGGCTGGAGAAGGTCGAGGACCAACTGGCCGTGTTCGATTCGCTGAGCGCGAAGGCCCAGAAAAAAATGGTCGCGGAGGGCCTCGACGGCTTCGAGAAGGCCGCCAAGGAGGGCACGCGGACGACTGAGCCGCTCGTCAGGGCTTACCTGAGCGGGGACCTCGGGGAAATGATGAAGCAGAGCAAGGAGGAGATCGGCGACGACAAGGAAATGATCGCGTTCATGAAGTTGCTCCTCGACGACCGCAACGTGACGATGACGGCGGCGATCGCGAAGCACCTCAAGGGGGCGCCCAGCAAGACGTTCTTCTTCGCGGTTGGCTCGGCTCACTACCCTGGCAAGTTGGGGATCGTGGCGCTCCTCAAGGCCAAAGGCTTCACCGTCGAGCGCGTCGCGCGCTAAGCGGTCCGCAGCGAGTGAGGTCACGCGTCGAGTTCGAGAGCCCCTCCAGGCCGGCTGGCACCGGTTGGGGGCGGCGTACGGCACGGCCGCGGCCGTGGACCCGCGCCTTGCTGACAGCCCTCGTCCTCGGGCTGGCCCTCTTCTTGGGCGTGGCCTTGCCTCCTGCGAGCGCCCAAGGTCGACCGCCGCTCGACGTCGCGGAGATCCGCTCGCGGATCGCGGCGCTGGCCTCGGCGGAGGTCGAGGAGGTCGTCCGCCGCGAGGCGAATCGCGTCTATCAGGAGGGGCTCCAAGAACTCGAGCACGCTGCCCAGGCCGACGCTCGGGCTGTCGGGTTTCGCCAGAAGATCGAGGAGACCCAAGGTCTGTTGGCGGAGCTGCGCAAAGCCACCAAGGATCCGGGCGGCAGGGCTCGCCCGTCAGCGGACGCCGACCTAGCTGAGCTCGAGCTCCTCAACCAGCGCGCGACCGACGCGCTCTCCCAGGCGAGAGCCGAGATCCAGCGGATCCAGGAGGAGATCACTCGGCACACGTCGCGCGGCGCGGAGCTGGCCGAGGCGCTGACGCGTCTCGAGCGCGACGAGACCCGGCTCCCGTCGGGCGCGCCGACTGAGGGACCGGCCTTGGTCAACTCGGCGATCGAGGTCTTGCGCCGGGCGCGCCGGAGGGCGGTCAAGGCCGAGATTGCGGCGGCGAAGGCCGAGCAGGCCTACCTCAAAGTTCGTCGCGAGTACCTCCCCGAGTCCTTGGGCGGCACCAAGCAAGAGGTCGCGATCCGCCTCGGCGCCCTCAAGGTCCTCCAGCAAGCCGTGGCGAGTCGGCGTCAGCGGGACGCGGCGGCGCGCGAAGAGGAGGCTGCTCGCCTCGAGCAGGAGGCCCGTCAGAGTCCCTTGATTCAGGAGGCAGCGAACCAGCTCCTTCGCTACACGAAGCTCAACACGACCCTGACCGCCGAGCTGACCGAGACCGAGGCTCGCCTGAGCAAGGTCCGAACTGGACTTAATGACCAGCGCGGGTCGTTTCGGATCGTGCGCCGCAAGGTCGACGCAGCGGGCGTAACCGAGGCCATGGGGTTCGTGCTTCGCAATCAGCTCAAGGGCCTCGACGACCCCTCCGAGTTGGCCCGGGACCACGATCGGATCGACGCCCGCCTCTCCGCTGTCCAGTTCGAGCTGATCACCCTCGAGGAGTCGCGAAACGCCCTCCCCGAGCCTGCCGTGGAACTCGAGCGGCTTCTGAGTCGGCTCCCGCCAGGGGCCGGCCTCGACTCCGAGGTCTTGCGGCGAGTTGGGGCTCAGGTCCTCGAGGGGCGAAAGCGCTACGTCAACAGCGCGGTCCGCGTCGCGAACAGCCTGTTCCAGCGCCTCGTCGAGCTCGACCACTTGATCGGCGAGAAGATCAAGGCCAACGCGGAGTACCGGTCCTACGTCGAGGAGCGGATCCTGTGGGTCCCGAGTGTGGCCGGCGGTGGCGCCCCGAGCCCAGCCCAGGCGCGCGCGGCGGCTGCTTGGCTTGTGACCTCGCCCACCTGGAGCGCGACCTTCGCTGAGGTCTTCCGGTCCGAGCGGGCCCTGCTCCTGATCGCCCTCCTGCTCGGCTTCCTGGTCGCAGTTGGGCTCGCCGCCGGCGCTCACCACCAACTAAGGCAAGACCGCGAGCAAGCGGTCGACCCGATCCGTCGCCTCCAGCCCGGCCTTCGCGCGGCTGTGTTGACGGTCGTTCGCGCGCTCCCGCTCCCGCTCGCGCTGGGGATCGCGGGAGTGACCCTGCAGCTCCCCAGCGGCGGCGTGCTTGGAGAGCACGCGGTCAGCGGCGCTGTGGGTGCGGGGCTGGAGTCGACAGGTGTTCTCCTGCTCGGCTTGTTGGTGATCCGCGGGCTCCTCGACCCCAAGGGGCTGTCTGGGGTTCATCTTCGCTGGCAAGACGAGGGGCTCCGCTACGTCCGTCGTCACTTGGTGTGGCTGACGATCCTCAAGGCTGCGGCCACGTTTCTCGTCGTCGCCCTCGACGACCAGCCCTCTCTCGACAACGCCTACGGCGACTCCCTGGGCCGAGTCGCGTTCGTGGCCGGCGAGCTCGGGCTGGCCATGTTCTTGGCCCTCGTGTTTCGCCCCCAGGGGCCCGCCTTGCGGAACTACTACGAGGCGCACCCTCAGTCCTGGCTGACGCGGCTGCGCTACGTGTGGTTGGCTGTCGCTCTGGGCACGCCCCTCGTGCTGGCCGCCCTGGCGCTGCGCGGGTTCTACTTCACCGCCACGAGCCTCGACGAGAGCCTCAAGGCCTCGCTTGGCCTGGTCCTGGCTTTGGGGCTTGCGGGTGGGTTGCTCGGTCTCTGGATCGAGTCCGCTCAGGCTCGCCGCGAGCGCGTGCGAGCTGAGGAGGCGCTGGAACGAGAGGAGGCCATGCGGCGCTCCCAGCTTGAGGGGCTCCCCGTCGACGAGGAGGCCGAGGACTTCTACGAGATCGACGCCCTCGACGAGCAGCTCCGTCAGCTGTTTCGCGTCGGCGCAGGGTTACTCCTCTTGATCGGGTTGAACCTGATCTGGGGCGACGTGCTCCCGGCCTTAAAGCGCCTCGATCGCGTTCAGATCTGGCCCCGGATCGAGGTCCTCAAGGCGACGACCCAGACCGTTCATTACCCGACGCTCGAGGGGAGCGATCAGAATTCGGGCCACGATCACCTGGTCGAGCCGGCTCCCGTCCCGACGCCGACTCCCGGCGCGACCGCTCCGGGTCTAGGACCCAGCGGGCTTCTGCCGGCTTCACCTCAAACCTCAGGGCAGGTCTCAGACCTCCTCCCGGCGCGGGTGACCCTCGCGGACCTCGGGTTGGCCCTGCTCCTGCTTTTCTTTACCTTTGCGGCGGCGCGGAGCCTGCCGGCCCTGTTGGAGCTCGTCCTCCTCCCTCGCCTTCCGCTCGACGTCGGCGCGCGCTACGCCGTCGCGACCCTGAGTCGCTACATGATCGTGCTCCTCGGCGTCAGCGCGGGGGCGACGGCACTCGGAATCGGTTGGGACAACCTCCAGTGGTTGGTCGCCGCCTTGACCTTCGGCCTCGCGTTTGGTCTCCAGGAGATCTTCGCCAACTTCGTCTCTGGCCTGATTATTCTGTTCGAGCGGCCGGTCCGGGTTGGGGACCAGGTCACGATCGGAGAGGTGACCGGGATCGTGACTCGGCTTCGACTGCGGGCGACCACGATCCGCCAGGAGGACGACCGCGAGTTGATCGTCCCCAATCGCGAACTGGTCACGGGTCAGGTGATCAATTGGTCACTCTCGGACAGCTCGCTTCGGATCTCGTTTGAGGTGGGGGTGGCCTACGGGAGCGACGTCCTCCTCGTGCGCCGGATTCTCCTCCTCTGCGCGCGTCGGGACCGCCAAGTCATCCGCCGTCCCAGGCCCCAGGCCCTGTTCCTTAGCTTCGGCGAGAGCAGCCTCGATTTCACGCTCCGGATTTGGGTCGCGCACCCCGCCCACCGCTGGGACGTGAAGGACCGTCTCCACCGAGCGATCGACGCCGCGTTTAGGGCCGAGGGGGTCGAGATTGCGTTCCCCCAGCAGGACTTCCACCTCAAGACGGCTCCGTCCCTTGCGGCGCTCGTCGAGCGCCTGGGCCCTGCTCCCTCCCCCGCGCCGCCAGACCCCGCGCTCCTCGCCACGACGATCGCCCAGGCGCTCTCCCTGACCCAGCGCCTCGAGCCGATCCTGCCCGCCCACGACGAGGAGGAGGACGAGGTCTCCGCAGAGGACACCGCGCGGGTGGAGGCCGCCGTGGAGGCCGCCATGGAGGCCGCCGTGGAGCCCGATCTCGGGACGACCTCTCTGCCCGAGAGCAAGGAGTCGACTGACGACGCCGCTGAGGAGACGACGCCCGCCGCCGAGAGCGAGGCCTCGCCGACCGAGTCGGGTGCTGGGGAGACCTCCCCGGACTCCACGCTCGCTGGTCCAGGCGGTTCCGAATAGCATTCGGCCCCATGGACTCCGCTCCCAAAACTCTTGGCGGTGCGACCCTCGCGCTTGAGACTCCTGAGGTCAGCTACGTGACCCCGGTCTACGCCAACGAGGCGACCCTGGGCGAGACGCTGCGCTGTATTGCGGCTCAGGTCACCGACCGGAGCTGGGAAGCGATCGTCGTTGACGACGGTTCGCCGGACGGATCGGTGGCGATCGTGGAGGACTTCGCGCGCCGCGACCCACGCGTGCGCCTGATCAAGAAGGCCAACGGCGGCGAGGCCAGCGCCCTCAACGTGGGCTTCCGTGCCGCCCGCGGGCGTTTCATTGCGATCGTGGAGGGCGACGTCGAGCCAGCTCCCGACTGGCTCGAGCGCTGCTTGGCGACCCTCGACAAAGACGAGGACGTGTGGGCCGTCGGCGGCTACCTCGAGACGCCGCCAGAGGACTCTTGGATCGCCCGCCTGGCGGGCTACGAGATCGAGCGGAAGTTCAAGACCAAGCCGCGCGAGACCAAGCACCTCACGAGCGCGAACGTGGTCTACCGGCGAGAGGCGTTTGAGATCGCTGGTCCCTTTGACGAGCGGCTGATCAACGCCAGCCTCGATTCGGTGTTCAACGCTCGCCTAGCCAAGGTCGGGCGCCGCCTGGTCTATGAAGCCAGCGCGAGGGTCCGTCACCACTACAAGACGACCGGCCTCGGCTACCTCAAGCGACAGTGGGCCTACGCCCGCTACCGGGTCCACAACGAGGACCTAGACCTCTACCCGGCCGATCGTTTCTTGGCGGCGCACGTCGCGTTGGCCGCTCTGGCGTCCGCCTGCACCCTCACCATGACCCCGATCGGGATCTTCGTCCCGGGGCCTGGGGGCTGGGTCCTCAAGGGCGCGGGGCCCTCTCTGTTCGGGCTCGCCCTCCTGCTCCAGACGCCTCAGGCGATCCGGATCCTGATCGAGCGACGAGACCCAGCGGCCCTGCTCTACCCCCCCGTGATCGTGGCGCGCAACGTCGTGGGCGCTTGGGGCTACGCGGTCGGCGTGGTCCAAAAGGCGCTCGGGCGGATTTAGCCGTGCGCTCTTCACTTCACGCGACCCTCCTCGTGTCCTGTGCTGACGGTCCTGGGATCGTGGCCGCCCTGGCGCGGTTCGTATTCGAGCAGGGCGGGAACATTCTCGACTCGGATCAGCACGCGGACTCGCGGCTGGGCGTGTTCTTCACCCGGTTGACCTTCACCCTCGACGGGTTTCTGCTCGCTCGCGATTTGATCGCGCCGAGCGTCGAGGCTCTCCTCAGCCCGCACGAGCCGACCGTGGAGGTCCGCTTCTCGGACGAGACCAAGCGGGGCGCGATCCTGGTCAGCAAGACCAACCACTGCCTCTACGACCTCCTCCTCCGTCAGGAAGCCGGCGAACTCTGCTGCGAGTTTCCCCTCGTGATCGCAAACCACGACACACTCCGCGGGGTGGCCGAGCACTTCGGGCGAGCGTTCCACCACGTCCCGATCACCAAGGAGACCAAGGCAGCGCAGGAGGGCGTGATCTTCGAACTCCTCGAGCGCGAGCGGATCGACTTTGTGGTCCTAGCGCGTTACATGCAGGTCTTGACGCCTGCCTTCGTGGATCGCTACCCGAACCGCGTGATCAACATTCACCACGGATTCCTGCCCGCGTTCCAAGGCGCCAAGCCTTACCACCAGGCGCACAAGCGCGGCGTGAAGTTGATCGGCGCCAGCGGTCACTACGTGACCGCCGACCTCGACGAGGGGCCGATCATTGCCCAGAGCGTAGTCCCCGTCAGTCACAGCGACTCGATCCGCGACATGGTCCACAAGGGGCGGGATCTCGAGAAGAGCGTCTTGGCGAACGCGGTCCGCTGCCACGTCGAGGACCGGATCCTGGTCTACGCGAACAAGACCGTCGTCTTCGACTGAAACCGATTCCGCGGCCTGACTCTCTCCTCCTGGGAGGTGCACATGCGCTGGACTCTGGTGTGGGCGATCTTGATTGCGGGCGGGTGCGCGAGCTCTACCGTCGTCTATCGAGATGAGCGGGTCTACTGCGAACACGAGGGCTACCACAGTGATCCCCACGCCCTCTTCGTCCCCTCCCCCAGCGAGCTCGACCTCGACCTCATGGGGGGACTCGACCCAGTCGAATCGGCCCGGGTGGAGGCCTACGTGGCTGCAGTCGAGTCCGGCCGCGAGCGGCAAGCGGGGCTGCTGCGACAAGTCGCGCGCTCGCTTCCAGCGTGCCAGCGGGCCTACTACGAGCACGAGCCGGGGCCACGCTGGGATCAAGAGACCTTCGTCCGCCAACAACGCACGATCGAGCGCGCGTACCGTGCGGCGCTGCTTCACTACGAGCAGGCGCTCCTGGTCGACCTTCGCTCGGGCCGGGCTGCGTTCTGGGTGCGTCTCCGGGATCTGTTTCGACTCGCGGCCCGACATGCCCACGAGATCGTGTGGCGACGGATCGCGAGCGCGGGCGACGAGGGGGGGCCGCTGACGCCGAGCTGGACCGCTTCGGAGGAGGTCAGCGGCCTCCTAAACCGGTTGGTCAGGCGCCTCGACTCCGGGGTCCTAGACGAGGAGACGACCCAGAAGCTCCTGGCCGACAACGGCTTCAAGACCCTGTTGAGAGGGGTTCGGAGGGCGTGGGCCCTGGGCCCCCGCGATCCGGCCTCGCTCGTCAAGGCGCTCAAGCGCTGGCGGCGGAGTGAACAAGTTCGCCCGCGCGACGAGCTGCGCGGCTTGGCCGAGGGGGCGGAGGGCTACCGCAACCGAGCCCTCGACGCGGCCCTCGACGCGACGCTCTCTGCGGAGCGGGCGCGAGAGGCGGCTCCGCGCGAGGCTCGCTAGGGGCCTGGGCCCCCTCTCGTGCTCGTGCTCGT
>JAESQQ010000104.1 GCA_016765095.1 Planctomycetota bacterium
GCCGCCGTCACCGCCGCCGTCACCGCCGCCGTCACCGCCGCCGTCACCGCCGTCGGCTCCACCGGCCACCGGGTCGCGCTTTTCGTCGGGCCGCCGGACTGGGCGTCGGCCCAGGATCGGAGGCGCACCAAACCCGGGACCCATGTTCTTGACGTAGCGATTGAGCTCGTCGTCGAGCTCCCACTCGTAGCTGTTCCAGCTGTTGGGGGCTCGGTCGCCCATGATCCGAGCGATTTCCTTCCGGGTGAAGGTCAAGTGTGTGTCTTCCCGGTCGATCTCGACGGGGACGGCCAAGCGGAGAGCACGGGCCTCAGCGCTCTCGAGGGTCTCTTGGTCCGGGCGCTCCTCGTATCCAGGGCGAAAGCCCTCGGGAGAGCCGAGGCAGCCGGTCAGAATCAGGAGCCCCGTGAGGGCCAGCAGGGTTCGTTGGAGAAGCATCTCGCACCTGTGGAAGTTTGCGGCGATCGCGCAAGGGCGGGATTGTATCGGATGGCCGGCTTAGCTCCCAAGGGGTCGTCCCGTATATCTGGTCCCCTTGGCGGGCGACGAGAGGGCGAAGCTAGTCAGACTCTTTCCTAGGAACTGCTTTGCTTCAAGGCGCCCGCGATCGAGCTCACTCCGCTTTCGAGCAAAGCAGTTCAGCTCGTGAAGGCCACGATCAACTGCCACACCCACTGCGCGGCGGCCTGGAGGACGAACAGGCCCACGAAGAGTGAGATCAAGGGCAGGACCACAGGGTGGCGGTCGATCCAGTGGCTGTAGGTCGAGAGCCCCCGTTGCATAAGGGTCCCGGGGCACACGATCGGGGATCGCCCTTCGATCCAATACTGGAGCTCCTCACGGATCTCACGAGCGCTGGCGTGGCGGTCGCCGGGCTTCTTGGCCAGCCCCTTGCGGCAGATGTGGGAGAGCGAGCGCGGGACACGGCCGTTTTGGAGCGAAAACCAGGTCTCGGCTTCGATCGGGACGTAGTGGACGATCGAGCTCAGGGTCTGAATGTAGGTCTCCTGCGAGGCTCCGCTCAGGTAATGCTCGAGCGAGAGGAACTCGTAGAGGAGGGCGCAGAGCGAGTAGAGATCACTCCACGGGCCCACCAACTCTTGTCGTCCCATGACTTGCTCGGGTGACATGTAGGGGATCGTGCCGAGGATCTGCCCTTCGCGAGTCTGTTCGCGATCGAGGTCGCCGATCACGTTCACGATCTCGCCGGCCGGGAGTTCGCCCGGAGGGGCCTTCGGCTCGACGAGCTTCGCGACGCCCCAGTCGACGAGGTAGATCTCCCCGAAGCTGCCGAGCACGACATTCTCGGGCTTGATATCGCGGTGGACGACGCCCCGCTGGTGGGCGTATTCGAGGACCTCGCAGAGCTGCTGCACGATCTGGACGCGGCGCTCGAAGGTCAGCTCTTCGTGGGCGGCCTTGTCGCCGTCCGAGAGGCGTTGGATCAAGTCTTTGAGGCTCTGGTGACTGCGGACGAGCTTCATGGTGAAGAACAGCTCGCCCTGGGCGCCGATCCCCATGTCATGAACGGGGAGCACGTTGGGGTGATCGAGTTGCCCCGTGATCTGGGCCTCTTCGATAAACCGGGTCGCGTTCCCGGAACTCGCGAGGAGGATCTTCATGGCGACGTCGCGGTTGAGGTCCACGTCGCGCACCTTGAGGACGCGCCCCATGCCCCCGCGGCCGATCTCTTCCCTCATGACGTGCTTGTCGTCGAGGGGCGCGCCGGGGTCGAGGACCGGCTCCGGCTGAGCGGCGAAGCGGTTGCTTGATCCGCTGTCAGTGGTGTCGACGGTTCCCTGCTGGTTGGTGCGCGAGAGATCGACGATCACGCGCGGGGGAAGGGGGCTCGTCTCGGAGGAGGCGGAGGTCACAGTCGTGGGATCCTAGTAGGTCGACCCAGGTAATCCGACCGATGAGGAGGAGTGTTCAACACACTTCGCGCACGCATGCGATCCACCTAGGGCCGAACTCCGGGCTGGCCAAGGCTGGATCCAGCAGAATCCCTGCGTCGATTGCTCTCGCCAGGGAGGCGCGTCTGGATCCCCTTGCAGTCGCGGCCCGAGGGGGCGACCCTTCTCCTATGAGCAGCGACGCAGAGCTCGTGGCGCGAATGAGCGAGGGGGACGAGAGCGCCCTCGGCGAGCTGCACACGAAGTGGTTCACGAGCCTGGTGGGCCTGGCGCGAACGATCCTGCGGGATACGAGCGCGGCCGAGGACGTGGTCCAAGAGGTGTTCGTCCGCCTCTGGGACGAGCCGGAGCGCTTTGACGCCTCGCGGGGGACCGTGCCCGGCATGCTCCGCAATTGGGTCCGCTCGCGAGCCCTCGACGCCGCACGACGCGCCGGCGCCCGCCAACGGGCGGGCGAGCGAGCGTTGGAGCGCATGAAGAAAGTCCTCGAGCCGATCACCCGCGACGACAAGACGGGTCTCGAGAACGCGCTCGGCGAACTCCCAGGCGACCAACGCGCGCTCCTCGAACGCATGTATTTCAAGGGCCAGACTCAAGCCGAGATCGCGAAGCAGACCGGGATCGCGCTCGGGACGGTTAAGTCACGGATCCGACTCGGCATGGAGCGTCTCCGCAATCAATTCCAAGCGGCGAGCGGCGGGGACGAGCGAGACCTGCCTGCCCTGCGTGGGCTCGGGAAGCGGCCGACGACCGACTAGCTGAGCGCGGCCAGGAGGCGCTCCAGTTCGCCCTGGACGCGTTCGTCCAGGTCGGGTTCGTCCGGGACGGTGTCGGCCACCGCAGCCAGGAGGGCCTCTCGGTAGCGGGCCCGCAGGCGGTGGACTGCGACCTTGACCGCCCCGGGGCGCATGCCGAGCGCTTCGCCTCGCTCCGCGTGATTGCTGAGATCGGTGGCGGGCAACAGGACGTCCTTGAGGACCTCGAACAGCTCGCCGCGGCCCCGATCCTCGTAGGCCTGGCGGACTGACTTGAGCGCCTTCTCGAGGAGCGAGAGGGCCCAGTCTCGATCGAAGAGCCGCTCCGGTGTCTCCTCGTGACTGATTGCGTGTTCGAGGCGGGCCTCAGCGTCCTCGGGGGAGCCGGAGAGGGAGAGGATCTTGCGCCCACCTCCGCGCTTTTGGGCCGACGCTTCTGCGGCTTCGTTGATCAGGTGGTTCTGAAACGAGCTGAGCAGGAACGAGCGAAAGCGACCCCGCTCGGGGTCTGCCGCGCCGAGCCCCGCGCCGAGCCCCTCCTTGGCGAGCAGCCGTCCGAAGAACTCCTGGACCGAGTCCTCCGCGGCTTCGGCCGTCCGTCCCTTGCGTCGGGCGAAGGCGTAGAGCGGGAACCAGTAAGAGCGACAGAGCGTCTCGAGCGCCTCCCGCGCGGCGGGAGTCTGCGCGCCTCCGGCCGTCAGGACCACGCTCCAGCGGGTGGTTGCGAAGCGTGGGGAGGGAGCAGGCATGGCTCAGGAGTCTACCCAGCCTGGGGAAGCGGCTCCTCGATTCGCTTGGGATCCGTTCAGAGGGGGGTGTAACGTCCTGGCGGCGATCCTGTAGAGACCAGCAGAGGAGGCGTCCATGAACGGCACCCTTTGCCCAGCCTGCGAGCACGAGATCCCAAAGCACGCCCCGGAGGGGCTCTGCCCGCGCTGTTTGGTTAGCGCTGGGCTGGTCGGGAGCCTGGGGACCCAGGCGACCCAAGCGCCGACCGATCTCCTGACGGTGGAGGAGCTCGACGACCTCCTCCCTCACCGCGAAGTCGAGGCCTTGATCGGACGAGGAGGTATGGGGGCGGTCTATCGGGCCCGCGACCCGCGCCTCGGGCGCCGACTTGCGATCAAGGTCCTCTCCGCAGAATTGGCTGCGGATCCCGCCTTCGTGGAGCGCTTCGCCCGCGAGGCGCGTGCGGTGGCGCGCCTTGAGCACCCCAACATTGTCCAGATCCACCAGTTCGTCGAGGACGCGGATCTGCCTTATCTGGAGCTGGAGTTCGTATCGGGCAAGAGCCTTCGCGAACTCCTCACGTCCGGCCCGATTCGGATCGCGCGAGCCCGCGAGATCCTTCGCCAGGTTGCCGCGGGGCTCGCCTACGCCCACCGGGAAGGGATCGTTCACCGCGACGTGAAGCCCGAGAACGTGCTCGTCGACGAGGACGGACGGGTTCGCCTGGTCGACTTCGGCCTCGCCAAGATCATGAGCGGCGGCTCGCCGGGTTCTGTGACCCTGACCGCGCCGCGCCAAGTCCTGGGCACGGTCCACTACATGGCACCCGAACAGCTCGAGGCCCCCGAGACCGTCGACGCGCGCTCCGACGTCTACTCCTGGGGCGTGGTCGCTTACGAGGTCCTGACGGGACGACTTCCGTTGGGGCGGTTCGGGCCGCCCTCGCGCTACGCCGAGGTCTCGGCAGAGCTCGACGAGATCGTGTTGACGAGTCTCGAGCGAGAGCCCGAGGACCGCTACGCGAACGCGGGCGAGATTCGAGCCCTTCTTGAGCGGAGCGCCGGGAGTAGCCCGCTCGCCGCGGTGGCTCCGGTGGCGTTCGGGGCCGAGCCCGCCGCGCGCCCCTCGCAGCGGGAGGACTGGTCGGGGGCCATGCTGTTCGGGGTCGCGAGTGCCCTCGTTTGCATAGGTCTCCTCGTGCTCTTCGTGTTCTTCGCCATGTTCTGGGCGGCGGCGCCTTCGCCCAGCCCGCGGTCTCCGACTCGCCAGGTTCCTCCGCCGAGGGCTTCCACAGACGAGCCGACCCCCACGCTCCAGCAAATGGAGTTCTTGGCGACGTTGGCCAAGAAGACAGAGAACGCCAGGAGGGAGCTCGACACGAGCGAGACTTATCGCTTCGGGCTGGGGGACTTCGAGGCGGCCTATGCCCAAGCGAACTCGGCCCTCGCGGAGGTCAGGGACGCGGCCGAGGCGCTGGCCGCGCTCGAGGCGTCGGGCTGGGTTCAGCCCCGCGAGGGGGGCTGGGGCGTCGAGCTAGACACGATCGAGCGGGCTGCCCGAATCGTGCGGGTTCGGATCACCGCCGAGCAGCCCCAATACGGGCGCTTGGCTCGAGCCCGCGAGGACCTCAAGGTGACTGCGCTCGGGGAGGGAGGGCGCTCGGAACAGGACGCCAAGTGGCTCCGAGCCCGAGCAGCGCTCTCGCTCACGTTGGGGCAACTCGACGAGGCGCGCCTCGACTATCAAGAGTGGGGCCGAAAGAGCGGCGCCAGCGCGGAGCAAGAGCTTGGCCTCGGAAAAGTCCTCTCGTGGCAAGGGCAGCCCAAGGTCGCGCTGGTGCACTTCGAGAAGGCTCACGAGCTTCTCGATCGTCGGTATGGGAAGTCATGGTCTTCGGCCTCTCCACGAGCCTGGCTCCTCCTGGAGCGACTCGTCGACGTCGCGACGGGGGCCTTGCTCCGCCTGGGCGCAGACGCGCCGGCCAAGCAGGGGAAACTCTGGGCAGCGCGCGGCCTCGCTCCCTACTCGGGACCTCCGAGCGGGTCGCTTCCAAGGGCGAAGCTCTCCGCCGGAGGCGGTGACCTGTTCGCGGCCCTCGACGAGCTGCAGCTCGCGATCAAGAGCGGGCCCAAACACCGAGTTGGCCGGGTCCAACTCCTGGCGGCGCAGGTCTTCCTCGGTCACGGCCTCTTGCCTGAGGCGAAGAGCGCTCTCGAACTGGTTCCACCCTCGTCTGCGCTCCGGTCGAAGGTCTTGGCGGGACGGATTCTGGAGGAGGAGTTCGAGGTCGAGCAGGCCGCAGAGTTGTTGCAGGCAGCCCTGGCCAAGGCTGCGCCTTGGGAGTGGAAGAGCGAGATTCGAGCCCGCCGCAGCCTGGCCCGGCTGGCCTTCCTCAAAGGGGATCTTGGAGAGGCGCTGGAGGAGGCGCGCCGGGCGTTTCGGCGCAACGCGCACGATCGCCAGAGCGCCCTGCTCTTGATCCGGCTCGAGGCCGACGAGCGCTTCGAGGGACAGTATCTGGACGCCGCCGAGCGCCGCTGCCGGAAGGTCCTGGCGGGCGGCCCTTCGCCCCGCGCCTCGACGCTCTTGGCGTGGGTTCGGCTCCGGAAGTTCTCTCGCGACCCCGCGCGGGCGCAGCGGAGCCTAGGCACCCTGCTCCGCGAGGGCCGCTTGCCGAGCCCCTTCGCGTTGGATCTCTATCTTCGGACTGGGATTCCGTCTGAGCCTCACGCCAAGCGCTCTCGGGACCGCCTCTGGGACTTCGAGCGGGCGCCGAGCTCCCCCTGTGGGCGGGCCTACGGCTTGGGCCTGGGCTACGAGCGACGCTTTCAGGCCCTCGCCGAGCGAGCGGGGTCTTCCGGCACGGCAGCCTGGCGCCAGGCCAGGTTTGCCTACCGAGCGGCGCTTTGGGACTACCCCTTCCACCTTCGCGCGCACGTTGGCCTCGCGAGGCTCGAGCGACTCGCCGGACGACCGAGAGCGAGCGAGCTGGTGTACCTCCGGCGGGCCTTCGAGCTTCACCCCAAGTCGCCTTACGCCGCGACGAGCGCGGGCCTGGCGCTGAGTGCCGCGCCCCAGGACTCGCTCCTCAAGACGGCCCTCGCTGCGGCGATTTCAATGCGCGGCAAGCAGGTCGATCTGCTTGCAGCCCAGGCCGCAGGCACTTCTCTGTTCTACCCTCCCTCCAAAATGCTGGTGAGCCATGTGGATCAAGTGATCCTCAAGCTCGAGCGGGAGGCCAAGAGCGCGAATCACCCAGACGTCTTGGCCGCGAAGGTCGCCCTCTTGGGTCGCCTGGCCGACTCTTTCGAGGGTCGCGACAACGCGCTCGCGAAGCAGATCTCCGAGCGACGTTCGAAGCTGATCGCTCAAGGCGCGCGAGCGCGGCTCGAGGCTCTCCGCGAGGCGAAGGCCAGGATCGACGCGGCTACGGAGAGCGCGAAGCGGGGCCGCCTGGCAGAGGCCCTGGCGCTTTCTCGGGAGGCCTGCGTCGCTTCGCCTGACTTCGCCAAGGCCTGGTCGATCTTCGCGGTGGCCCTTCGCGCGACGGGCCAGCTGAGGCTGGCCCTCGAGGCGAGCGTTTGTGCGGCCTGGCTCGACGGAAGCGAGCTGCCGGTCTTCCTCTCGATCCTCAAAGACGCACACGGGACGTCCGCACCCAAGAAGGGGATCATGACCTTGCCGCCCCTGCCGGCTCAGCCGAACCTCCGTCGACTCGTGGTCCTCTCTCGGGCTGCTTCGCGGAGCCACGCGCCGTCGACCGGCGACCAGGAAGAGCTCCTCGGCGGCCTAGCCGAGCTCGAGCGCCTTGAGCCAGGGCGTCTGGTGACCTCGATCTTGGCGGGCTACCTGGGAGGAAGTCTCGGGCATGCGCAATGGGCCCTGACGGCGCTGCACCACGTGATCCTCGTTCGTCCCGACCTAGCTCCTGTCTCCTACATGGCGGCTGAGATCGCAGCGAATGTCGAGGACCCCTCGGAGCGACTCTTCGCGGACACGTTCGCGATCCTCCAATTGCGGGCGGCGAAGGACCGAGGCCTGATTTGGGAGCCTGGCCAGAGGAGCTTCAGCCGGCTCCGCGAAACGCGTGGCTGGAAGTGGCTCAAGCGACCCTGGGTCCTCGGGCGAAGCAAGTGAGCGTCTCGAACTCCTTGGCCCCTTCTAAGGCGTCCCGCTCAAGGCGCCTGTGATTCCTCTACTGAACACGCCGACGCCGTCCTGGCGGAGGCGCGCCCGAAGCGTCGCGTAGCGCTCGAAGCGGAACGAGGAGCCACCGCCCGTCTGGGCGGTGCGGAGATAGGAGGGAACCCCGGCGGCCTCGTAGGCTTGGGCGTCGGTCTCTGCGTTGCCGATCCCGAGCGCGACGTTGAGCCCTAGGGCTTGCAGTTCACGGATCTTGCGGAGCTTGAAGGTCGCGTGCTCTTCCTTCTTCAACTGACGCCGTTCGGTGTCAGTCCAGAGCCCGAGGTCGTTGTAGATCACGGGTCCAGCGGGGAACGAGTGCTTCTTGAGGAAGGCCCGCGTTTGGGGGTCGAACGTATCGTCCCTGGCGGTCAAGTAGACGATCTGGTGGGTCCGCGCCAGGTCCCGGAGGAGCTCTGGCGAGCCGGCGTAGGCTGGGGCCTTGCCGCCTTGAAACGGGACTCGCCACTCGGAGAGGTCCGAGATCGTGCCGTCGATATCCACGACCGCCAGCGGCCGGCTCTTGTCGAGGACCCACATGGTTCCCTTCGTCTTGGCGCTAGGGCTCTCCAGGTCGACCTCGAAGGTGTAGGTCCCGGGCGTCTGCGGAGCGGGTGCACGCACGATCGCCATGCCGTCGAAATCGGTCCGCGTTGTTCCCGTCAGTCCGCGGAACGAATAGCGGGCGCGCTTGGAGCGGAGATCGGGGCGCCAGAGTCCGCCCCAACGGGAGCGTTCGAACTTGGTGGCCAGCTTGACCGGAGTTCCTGGCGTCGTGATCGCGTCGTGAGCCGTCGCGACGACGTCCGCCGAGGCGACGTTCAGGCAGAGGGCGACGAAGAGAAGGGCAGAGAAGAAGGGTTTCATGCTTCGTGCAGCGCAAAACCAAGACCCAACACCGCTCAGCCACGTTGCAAGGACTTAGGCCGACGGGTCGGTTCACAGCCGACCCCTATCCCCAGAACCGGGTGGGAATGAAGGGAGGTGCGATCTCTCGCTGATCCGCGCCGGATCGTCCTGAGGCCCGAGCGAATCGACTCGAACGATTCGGTCCAGGGGGATCGTGGCGGCCCGCGGGGGGCGGCGCGCTCCCCCCCCGCTGGCGGAATTCTGGCGGAGTTTCCTCGACACCTTTCCTCGTCTTGCGTAGGCTTCGCCTCCGCTGCACACGCGGGAGACGCTTTGCCACGCTGAGGTGGCAGTCAAAGGAGGGATCGGAATGAACATGCGAACCATCGCAATCGGCGTTTGCCTAACGCTCGCCTGCGGGTCGCTCGCTGTGGCCAAAGACCAGGAGAAGCCTGGCAAGGCCCTCAAGCGAGGATTCAAGGAGCTGCGGAAGCTCAAGAGCTATCGAGTCGACTTTAGCGTCCAAGGTGGGACGGCCGTTGGCGCGACCCACACCTTCAAGAACACTGTGGTCAACGAGACTTGGTCGGCGAACGTCCGCGGCAAGGTCGACAACCTCAACGGCGGCGTCGCGTTTCGGCTCCGGCCGGGCGGCAAGGGCGGCGCGATTCAGGACAGCGGCAACTGGAAGGCCCTCCTGGCGACCGACAAGGGCCGCTTGATCGAGCGCTTGTTCAAGCGCCCCGAAATCGCGCTCCGCGAAGCTCTGCGCCACAGCAAGCGCGGCAAGTGGCTCGCCCCCGAGGGCAGCGCTTCTTCGCCCGCGCCTAGGGTCGCTGAGAAGAAGGCCGAGGCCGACGACGCCGGCACCCAGTCTCGCGACGAGAACACGGGCCCAGGCAGCGTCAACGAGAGCGTCGCGCTCAGCCACGTCATGGTGATCGAAGCTCCGGCGCAGGAGGCGGTCAAGCACTTCAACCGAATCATTGCGTCCGGTTGCTTCAGCGAGGGCTGAGGCGTCAGCCAATCCTTGTCCCGTGCGGACAAGACCCTGACCAAGCTGATCTACACCATCACCCTCGACAAGACCAACTCCAAGGTCGAGAAGCTCGTCGTCACGAGCCTCTGCGCCCAGAAGATTGGCGGCGGCCCGATCAATCGGAGCAAGGCCTTCACGAGCGCCCCTCACGTCGCGTTCGTGGCGACCTACCGCTTCAGTGAGCGCAACGGCGTCGAGCGCTTCAGCGTTCCCGCCGGGGCGGCCAAGCTGCTCAAGTAAGTCGCCTTCGAGCGCTTTGATCGCAAAGGGGGGAGCGCTCGCGCTCCCCCTTTTGCGTTGGTTGGGTTGCTGGGGATTTTTCGCAGTGCTCGTGCTCGTGCTCGTGCTCGTGCTCGTGCTCGTTCTCGAACGCACACGTGCCCGTCCGGGACAGACGCCGGGCGGAGGTAAACCCCGCACCCTACAGATCGAATCTCGCGCCCGTGCAAGCGCCCGAGCCGACCTCCAATAGCCGGGCTCGCAAC
>JAESQQ010000974.1 GCA_016765095.1 Planctomycetota bacterium
CCCCGTATAGTCGCGACCCCCCAGGAGGTCCCATGCGCCCCCCCTTCTCCTCTGCGCTCCTGATTCCCTTGCTGACCGGCCTGGCCAGCGCGCAGGCTCTCCCAGCCCCTCCTCCCACCGCCCGGGAAGAGGTCACCGACGATTACCACGGGACCCCGATCACAGATCCCTTCCGGTGGCTGGAGGGCGACGAGAAGGGCGAGCTGACCGATCGCGTCGGCGCTTGGACCGACGCCCAAAACGCCTACACCCGCAAGATCCTGGACGAGCTGCCTGGGCGCGCGGCGGTCGAGGCTCGGCTCAAGGAGTTAATGACCGTCGGCCGGGTCGGGGCGCCGGTTCAGCGGCGGAACCGCTACTTCTACCGGGCTCGCCGGGGCGATCAGAACCAGTCGCCGCTCTATCTGCGGGAGGGTCGCGAGGGCAAAGCCCGAACGCTGATCGATCCCAACGCCTTGGACGAGAAGGGCTTGATCAGCCTCGATTGGTTCAGCCCCAGCCACGACGGTGAGCTGCTCGCGTTCGGCCTTAGCCGGGCGGGCGACGAGAACACGACGCTCCACGTCCTGGAGGTCTCGAGCGGGAAGTGGCTCGCGGACACGATCCCCAACAAAGTCGGCGGGGCCGATTGGCTGCCCGGTGGGAAGGCCTTCTTCTACAGCCCGCTGGGCGACGTGAAGGACCCTTACTCGCGCAAGATCCGCTACCACGTCTTGGGGACCCACCCTCGCGAGGACAAGACCCTCTACGAGCAGCACTCCACGACCTGGGGCCCCTTCGCCTACCCCTGTCCCCAGGGGCGTTGGTTGATCCTGGGTTACTTCACCTCGACCCGGACCAACGACCTCTGGGTCTGCGACCTCGACGCCTGGCACGCAACGGGCAAGCTGGTCAAGACCGTGATCTCGGAGGGGCCAGACGCCCAAGGGTATGGGCCGGTCGAAGGCGACACCCTCTTCCTGCGCACGACTGAGGGCGCGTCCAACGGCCAGGTGTTGGCGATCAACCTCCACGATCCCAAGGACCGCCGCGTCCTGATTCCCGAGCGCAAGGACTTCGTGATTCGAAGCGTGGACCTCGCGCGGGGGATGCTCGTCGTGACCGGCCTCTGCAAGGCTTGCTCCCGGATCGAGCGTTACTCCCTCGATGGGAAGGCGCTGGGGGTCGTCGAGCTGCCCGGGATCGGGAGCGCCTCGATTTCCGTCGAGCGCGATCGGCTCGAGGCCTACTTGAGCTTCACGAGCTACAACACGCCGCGGAGCGTCTACCGCCTGGATCTGGGCACCAACGAGCGCTCGCTCTGGGCTCGGGCCGAGGTCAAGGTCGATCCGAGCACGGTCGAGGTGCGCCAGGTCAGCTACCCGAGCAAGGACGGGACCTCGGTCACGATGTTCCTCGTTCACAAGAAGGGCCTGACCCTCGACGGGAACAACCCGACTCTGCTCTATGGCTACGGCGGATTTCGGATCCCGCTCACGCCTGGGTTCCGCTCGACGCTCTTCCCTTGGTTTGAGGCCGGCGGGGTCTACGCCGTGGCCAACCTTCGCGGAGGCGGCGAATACGGCGACGCCTGGCACAAGGCGGGGACGCTGGGGAACAAGCAGAACGTGTTCGACGACTTCATAGCCGCGGCCGAGTACCTGATCAAGACCAAGGTCACGCGGCCCGAGCGGCTCGCGATCGCGGGCGGGAGCAACGGTGGGCTCCTGACGGGAGCCGTCATGGTCCAGCGGCCCAAGCTGTTCCGAGCCGTGATCTCGTCGGTGCCGCTCCTCGACATGCTGCGTTACCAGCGTTTCCTGATGGCGCGGTTCTGGGTCCCCGAATACGGGAGCGCCGAGAAAAAGGAGCAGTTCGACTTTCTGCGCGCCTACTCGCCGTATCACAACGTCAAGAAAGGGGTCGCCTACCCCGCCCTGTTCCTCAAGGCGGGCGAGAACGACAGCCGGGTCCACCCGCTCCACGCGCGAAAATTCGCGGCGCTCGTCCAGTCAGCCACGTCTGGAGATCGGCCGGTCCTGCTCTGGGTCGACCGTCAAGCCGGCCACGGCCAAGGGAAGCCGCTCGCGCTTCGGATCCGCGACGCCGCGGACCAGCGCATGTTTCTGCTCTGGCAACTCGGGATGTTGAAGCCTCAATGAGGCTGTCGGTGGCGCCTGAGCCTCGTCCACGGCAGAATTCGCGCCCGATCGAGATGACAGGTCGGGGCGGGGTGGGCTTCCCTTCTTCGCCAGCGGAGGTTCAGTGAGCGACAACCCTCTTAGTCCGAACGAAGCAGCCCTGCTGCGGGCAGCGCCCGCTTCGCCTGGGTTCGACTTCCTTGCGCTCCTAGACGCGAGCGGGCTCTCCAGAGGTCAAGCGCAGTCTGCGGCCGAGTCGCTCACGGCGCGTGAGTTCTTGGCTCGAGACGAGACTCTGGCGGCCAGCCTCGCGATCACCGACACCGGTCGGAGCCAGATCGAGGCTGGAATACCTGAGCTGCGAATCCGGGCCAAGCTCGTCGAGGGCCCGATCGCAATCCAAGCTGCCCAAGACCTCCCCGGCTTGGGGCGGGCCGTGGTCGGCTCGGCCTTCGGCGGGCTGAAGAAAGGCAAGTTGATCGCGGTCGACAAAGGGCAAGTCTCCCTCTGCGAGCACGCGGCGTGGGCGGTTCACGAGGGACGGCTGGCCCTTCTCCAGCAGCTCGCCGCCGTGGGCGGGAGCGTGGCTTGGGACGAGATCCCGCCAGACGCCCTCTCAGACGTTGAGGCCCGGCTCCCGGGGAAGCGCAAGAAGGACGACTCCGTGTTCGAGCGGGTCGAGGTTCGGACTCGGCGCTACACCCTGACCGACCCCGGTCGCGAGCGGCAGTCGACCCTCGCCGAGGCGCGCCCGCAGGTCGCCGAATTGACCAAGGAGATGCTCAAGGAGGGGACTTGGCGCGACGTCGAGTTCCGGCGCTTCAACTTGGCCGAGCCGCCCTGGCGGCCGATCGGTCGCAGGAATCCCTATCGCCAGTATCTGGACCTCGTCCGCCGGCGTCTGATCGGGCTCGGGTTCGAGGAGATGTCAGGCTCTTTGGTCGAGCCTGAGTTCTGGAACATGGACGCGCTCTTCCTGCCCCAGTTCCACCCGGCGCGGGAGATCCACGACGTCTACTACGTCGAGCACGGGAGCAAAGGCGGCCCCTGCTACGCCCGAGAGATCGACGGCGGCGCGCTCGAGCCCGTCGCGCTCGAGCACGAAGGAAGAGGCGTCACGGGCTCGCGGGGCTGGAACTACGAGTTCGATCGCGAGCGCTCCAAGCGCCTCGTGCTCCGCAGCCAAGGGACCGTCCTCTCCGCTCGCTGGCTCCAGAAGGCCACGACTCCAGGCAAGTACTTCGGCATGGCACGCTGCTTCCGCTACGACGAGGTCGACGCGACCCACGCCCCCGACTTCTTCCAGGTCGAGGGGATCGTGAGCTCTGAGCAGACGAGCTTCCGCCACCTGCTCGGCCTCCTCAAGGTGTTCGCCCAGGAGATGGCCCGCAGCAGCGAGGTCAAGTTCGTGCCGGCTTACTTCCCGTTCACCGAGCCCTCGGTCGAGGTTCACATGAAGCACCCCGACCTCGGCTGGATGGAGCTCGGCGGGGCCGGGATCTTCCGCCCAGAGGTGACCAAACCACACGGCGTCGATTGCCCTGTGATCGCCTGGGGCCTGGGCCTCGACCGAATGGCCATGGTCGCGCTTGGGATCAAGGACATTCGTCACCTGTTCACCAACAACCTGCCCGGCGGCCTGGGCACTTTGCGCGACCTCGTCGCGCGCTAGGGGGGAGTCATGCCACACGCCACCTTCCGGCAAGTCGACCTCGAGGCGCTCTGCGGAGAGTCCGACCTCAGTCTGGATCGAATCGAAGAGCTCTGCTTGCTCGTCAAGGGCGAGCTCAAGCGCAAGGGCTGCGTCGACGGAGACGTCAAAGTCGAGCTCCAAGACACCAACCGCCCAGACACCTGGTGCGTCGAGGGGATCGCTCGGCAAATTCGTCAGCACAAGACAGGTGTCCCTGGGGACTATGCGTGCTTCGAGCCGCCCGCCGTGGGGCAAGCGCCCAGCGCCCGGATCCAGGTCGCCGCGAGCGTGAAGTCCGTGCGCCCCTACGTGGCG
Source organism: Planctomycetota bacterium (assembly GCA_016765095.1). Classification (GTDB taxonomy): domain Bacteria; phylum Planctomycetota; class J058; order J058; family J058; genus NORP233. Next base: position 4,129 of record JAESQQ010000974.1, read on the forward strand.
GGCTTCCTGGCGCGGGGATACACCGTCGACGAAGACGGTCTCCAAGCCTTCATTGCCGCGCAAGAAGTCCTCTGTCACAACTTCGGACGTCAGCGCAAGAGCGTCGCGATCGGGATCTACGACGCCTCGCAGATGACCTTCCCGATTCACTACGAGGCGGTCGACGCCGCCAGCGAGGAGCGGGCGTTCGTGCCCCTCCAGCCCAACGAGGACGACCCCTGCGACGGCTCCGGGACCCCGATTCCCGCAGAGCGCTGGGCGCAGCCCTGGACTCCAGCCGAGATCCTTCGTGACCACCCGACGGGTCGCAAGTATGCGGACGCGATCCCTGACCCGAGCCGGGCCACGATCTTGGTCGACGACGCGGGCCAGGTCCTGAGCTTCCCGCCTGTGATCAACAGCGCGACCCTGGGTCGGGTCCAGCCCGGCATGAGCGAGCTCTTCGTCGAGGTCACGGGGACTGTTCTCGATCAAGTCCTCCTGGCCGCGAACATTCTCGCGGCGAACCTCGCTGACCGCGGGGCGCAGATCGAGGCCTGCGAGACGCACTACCCCTGGGAGACCGAGCGCGGCGCGGTCCTGCCTTGCCCCCACCTGTTGGAGGACCGAACGACGGTCACGGTGACACCCGATCGGTTCGGAGCCCTGCTGGGGGAGCCTGAGCTAGGGTCAGCGGAGATCTGTGATCGCCTGCGCCACTACGGGGTCAAGGTCGCTAGCGAGGCGAACGCGCTTCGAGTCACGACGCTCCCCTACCGGGCCGACTACCTGCACCAAGTGGACGCGATCGAGGACTTCGCGATCAGCCGGGGCTACGACACGTTCGCGCCTTTGCTTCCCGAGGAGTTCACCGTCGGCTCGCAGTCGATCGGGAGCCAGTTTGAGGACTTGATCCGTGACCGGATGATTGGGGTCGGGTTCGAAGAGGCGATCGGGAACATTCTGACCTCGGCGGTCGAGGTTCGTGAGCGGATGCTCCTTCCGGCCGAAGGGCCCGTCCCCGAGTTCCGGCCGGTCCACGGCGCGAACTCGGTTCGGATCCAAAACGTGATGAGCGTCAACTACTCGCTGCTCCGCGATTGGCTCCTCCCGACGTTGCTCGAGATCGAGGGCCACTCGAGCGGCGCACGCAATCCGCACCGGGTGTTCGAGGTCGGCGAAGTGTGTTCTTGGGACGAGACCCAAGTCCTAGCCAGCCAGACCCGTCAGCACCTAGGCGCGCTCCTCGCGGACGACAAGCAGGCTGGATTCAGCGAGTGCCAGGCCTACTTGCATGCCCTCCTCCACACGCTCGGCCTGTCCTTTGGCGAGGGAGAGGGGACCTACGGTCTCGACCTCGTCGAGCACCCAAGCTTCCTTCCGAGCCGCGCAGCCTGGGTCGTGATCGGCGCCGCGCGAACGCGGATTGGTTTGATCGGTGAGGTTCACCCGGGGGTGCTCGAAGCCTGGCGGATCTATTCGCCGGTCTCCGCCTTCGAGATCTGCCTGGACACGCTCCGAGCCCTCCTCGACTAAACTGCCCCGCCCCTACAAAATCCCGAACAACAACGCACGTTTCAAGCCCAATGCAGTTTGGCTGAGGCACGAGTTGCCATTCAGGCGCGATCTCCCAGGAACACGCGGAGTTGAGCAAAGATCGGTCGAGCATGAAGCCTTGCGGAGATTGCACAGCCTGCTGTGGACCGTCCAGCCTCGTCATCGAAGGGTATTTTGGGGCGTTCGAACGGTGCCGCCACGCACAACAAGGTGGATGTGGTGTCTACGACCAGCGACCCGTGGCTTGCCGACGATTTCAGTGCCATTGGTCGGAGCATGAGGCCTGGGACGAGGGCCTTCGGCCGGACAAGTGTGGCTTCTTCGTCCTCGTAGACCTTCGGATTGAGACCTGTGCTCTGCAAATTTTCGGGGTTGGTGAGATTCAGCTCGAGAAGCTCGCGAGCGTTCTCCGCTGGGCGATCGAGGAGTGCGGCAAGCAAGAGAGGGTGCTCAATCTGACCCTCGCCCGATCCGAACTGATTCCGAGCGCGAGTTTCTCAATCCCAGCCGGAGCCCAGGAATTGGAGCCGCTGGAGATGGCCAAGCGTGTCCTTGATCACTGGGGCTTGCTCTCGGAGTAGACGCGGACCGGCTGGGCTCAGCGCCCTCGCTTGCGCGCGTCTCGCTTCGCGCGGAGAAGCTTCGACATGGAGCTTCCGCCCGTCGCCGACTTGTCCGGATCGGCCGGCGGGGCGTCGGGTCTAGACGGGGCTGGCTCTGCGGTCTTGGGCGCAACCGACGCGGGTCCAACGGGCGGAGGCGCGTCGGCCTCGGGGGCCAGGCGTTCGGAGGAGGCTGATTTGAGCCGCTCCGATCGCTCGCGACGAAGGGCAGCTGTCGCCTCGCGCTCGCTCGCCTTGCGGTCTTGGAGCACGGACAAGGTCTCTCCGGCCGAGACCGGCGTCGCCGTCCGCTTGCGCCAGCGCCCCCACGCGGCGGGGATCACGAGTCGTCGGGTGGCGACTTCCACAAGGAGGAGCAACAGGGCGAGCGGAATCAAGTAGGGCAGGAGAGGGGTGTAGTCGTTGCGCACCGAGCGTTCGCCAGCGAAGACTCGCCCTGGGTCGTCGTCGAGGCTGAGCGCTTCCCCACCGGCGGCCTCGGAGAGGCGAGCCAGGAAGGCCGCGTCGTGGCGGAGGTGGCGATACTCCCTTGGGTAGGCCAGGACGGCCCCCGCGTTGCCGATCGCTGTGGGGCCAGAGGGACCCTGGCGATCGACGCTCGCGAAGTAGGCCCCAGCCTGGCTGAGCTGGGCGGTGGCCTCGTAGTGGCCGGGCGCGGTCTCGCGGAGCGTGAGCCGCGGGGTGTTCGGCGCGCCGACGGGGCCGGTCAGCG
>JAESQQ010000975.1 GCA_016765095.1 Planctomycetota bacterium
AGCGAAGGCCCGATTGCGATTCGTAGGGTGCGGGGTTTACCCCCGCCCGCCGTCTAGCGCGTCGCGAGCCGCCCGGGCGGGTCTTTGGAGATCGGTTGGCCGCCCAGCGAAGGCCCGATTGCGATTCGTAGGGTGCGGGGTTTACCCCCGCCCGCCGTCTGTCTGGCAAAACGAAGGTGTCTCTCTTCTTGCGCCTCGCTAGCTATGTCAGGCGCTGTCGAAGAGTCAGGCCAGCACGTCTCGTCGTTCGAGGACGGTCGCGGCGATTCCGAAGCAGGCCCCGGTCCAGAGGAGGGGCACCCACACGCCCCGGGCGAGCGCGCCGATCGCGAGGCGGGACTTGGTTCCGGTGTACTGGGCTGCAAGGTCGCCGACGAGCGCAAAGGGCGCGGAGAGGTCGTCGGTGAAGATCCAGGGGCGAAGCTCGTCGATCATGCCGCTGACTGCTGTCAACGCGAACAGAGCCGCGACGGCGATCCCCGTCGCGTGGCCCGGGTGCTCGACGAGGACCGAGACCAAGAGACCCAGGGCGCAGAGCGCGAGCAGCGGCGGGAGGGTCAACGCGACAGCGAGGTAGACGTAGCCGCACATGTCGCCAAAGGCTCGGACCAAGCGATCTGGAAAGCTGGGATCGACCACGTCATAGAGCCCACGGTCGAGTTCGGCCCCGAACGCGGCCGCGATCACGACTGCGATCAGGAGGGCGCCGGCGTAGCTCCAGAGGCCAAGGAGCTTGGCGAGGAGAAACTCCCAGCGCCGAACGGGGCGGAGGCAGATCGCGCGGAGGGTCCCCTGGCTCGTCTCCTCCGCGACGCTGCTCCCCGCGAGCACGACCACAGCCAGGACCAGGAAGAAGCGCGCGGAGCCAACCGCGCTGCAGAGCGCAGTCCAGCCGTTTGCGAACAGATCGACGTGGGCCGTCTTTCCTTGAGCGAGCGCGGCGGCCGTGTCCATGACCTGACCCGCCTTGGGCGCCAGGAGGGCCAAGATCAGGACGCAGATCGCCGCCACGATCGGCAGCTTGCGGGAGAGGAGCTTGCGCCACTCGAACCGAATCAGGAGCCAGAGGCGCGCGATCATGCGCTCTCTCCAGGCTCTGGCGGGCGCTCGCCCGCCTCGGCGTCGCCGGCCAAGGAGTGGAACAGCTCCTCGAGGCTCGGTCGGCGGGGCACGAGCGCGTTGACCGCGAGCCCGGCTTCGACCAGGGCGCGGTTCAGGCGCGCTGCCTCCCCTTTCTGGGTCAACTGGAGCATCAGCCGGGGGCTCCCGTCCTCGCCCTCGATTTGCTCGAGGCTCTCCACGACGGGGTCCGCTTTGAGGAGCGTCGTCGCCGCGTCAAGGTCGTCCACGCTCAACTCGAGTCGGACCGCCTGAGGCTCGAGGAGCTCGGAGACCGTCCCTGACGCCAGAACCCGTCCGGAGCGAATGATCGTGACCCGATCGCAGACTTGTTCGACTTCATGCAGGGCGTGGCTCGAGATTAGGACCGTCTTTCCCTCCGCTGCCAAGCGACGGATCAGACCTCGAACGAGGAGCACCGCGGGCGGATCGAGGCCGCTCAGCGGCTCGTCGAGGACCACGAGCTCGGGGTCGTGGAGGATCGCGGCGGCCAGCCCAAGGCGCTGCCGCATGCCCGTTGAATACGTCTTGACGGGGACTCCGCCCCGAGCCGAGAGCCCGACCTCGTCGAGGCAGCTCGCGATCCGCTCACGCGACGCGCCGCCGGCGAGCTCGCCGAGCCAGCGGAGGTTGTCGAGGGCGCTCAGCTGCCCGTAGAAGGCGGCTCCTTCGACGAGGGACCCGACCCGGCGCAGAAGTGAGAGCCGCTCCTTCGCCAGCGGACGGCCGAAGATCTTGACCTCGCCGCGGCTCGGCCGAACGAGACCCAACACGACCCGGAGCGTCGTCGACTTGCCGGCTCCATTGGGACCCAGCAACCCCAGGACTGCCCCCTGCGGCACCTCGAGATCGAGTCCGTCGAGGGCGCGGTGCCCCCGATAGACCTTGACCAACCCGCGCGCTTCCAAGACCAGCTCGCTCATGGGCGGGATCATAGGGGGATCCCCCCCCGGGGGTGGCCCCCGCGTCCTCAGACCTGGGTCTGCGGAGGCAGGGCCTGGGCGCGGCTCCCTCGCGGGATCCCCCCTCGCCAATCTGACGCCCAGGCGACGCGCGAGCGGCCACCCGAGAGTCTAGAGTGCGCCCCCCACGCTGCCCTCTCACCCAGGACTGCCATGAAGAACTCGCTCCCGATCTTGCTCGCCCTCCTCGTCGCCCCGAGCTTGGCCCTCGCTCAAGAAGAGCTGCAGACCAAGAACGGCGACGAGCTCTTTCGCCAGCTCGACAACGAGTTCGCGACCCCGACCTCGACCCGCGCCGCGTCTGGCGCGCCCGGTCACCGCTACTGGCAGCAGCAAGTCGACTACGTGATCGACGCGCGCCTCGACGAGTCGAAGCACCGGATCAGCGGGAAGGAGACGATCACCTACACCAACAATTCCCCCGACACGCTCCGCTACCTCTGGGTCCAGCTCGACCAGAACATTGGCAAGAAGAACGCAGAGGCGCTGCGGATCCGAACGACCTCACCGGTCACTCCGGGCCGCGCAGGCGAACCCGCCAAGGCGGAGTTGTCCTACTACGCGCTGGGTTACGAGGGCATGCGCGCCGCCTTTAAGGGCGGGCATGCGATCGCGTCGGTGACCGACGAGAAGAAGGCCCCGTTGGCGTATTCGATCGTGGGGACCATGATGCGCGTCGATCTCAAGACCCCCCTCGCGCCCGGCAAGCGCCAGGTGTTCTCGGTGGTCTGGGCCTACAACATTCGCAACATCTCCCGCTACAGCACGCGGACCGGCTACGAGTTCCTAAAGACGGATCCGCTCAACGCGATCTACACCATCGCCCACTGGTATCCCCGCATGGCGGCCTACTCGGATCGTTACGGGTGGCACGTTCACCACTACGTCGGCGAAGAGTTCGCCCTCGAGTTTGGCGACTTCAAGGTTCGCCTGACTCTCCCCGACGACTACGTCCTGGCAGCGACCGGCGAACTCCAGAACGCGGCCAAAGTCCTGACCAAGACCCAACGGGCCCGCTACAAGACCTCCCAGACAGCCAAGGCTCCTGTGTTCGTGGTCACCCCAGCCGAGGCCAAGGCGGCCGAGAAGGGTCGCTCGACCAAGTTCAAGACCTGGGAGTTTCTGGCCAAGAACGTGCGCGACTACGCCTGGGCGGCCTCGCGGAAGTACATCTGGGACGCCCAAGGCGTGTCCGTCGGCGACAAGCGGGTGATGGCCATGTCCTACTACCCCAACCAAGCCGAGCCCCTCTGGAGCAGATACTCGACGGCCGCGGTCGCCCACACCCTCAAGCACTACTCGCGCTATTTCCCCTACCCCTACCCCGTCGCGCTGAGCTGCAACGGGGCGGTCGGCGGAATGGAGCACCCCATGATCTCGTTCCAGCGCGCTCGCCCTGAGGAGGACGGGACCTACTCCCCGCGTCAGAAGTACGGGCTGATCTCGGTGATCATTCACGAAGTCGGGCACAACTGGTTCCCGATGATCGTGAACAACGACGAGCGTCGCTGGCGCTGGATGGACGAAGGCTTCAACAGCTTCGTCCAACAAGTCAGCGAGGGCTTCTGGGAGAAGGATTACCCCTCGCGAAACGACTCGCGACGCAAACGCGTCCTGGACTACATGGCGAGCTCTGACGACCAGCCGATCATGACCGCCACCGGCCTGATCCTGCAGGGGGGCAACAACGCCTACTCCAAGACCGCGCTCGCCTTGACCGTTCTGCGCGAGTCGATCCTGGGCCGCGAGGCCTTCGACTTCGCGTTCCGCGAGTATTGCCACCGTTGGGCCTTCAAGCGCCCAATGCCCGAGGACTTCTTCCGGACCATGGAGGACGCCTCGGGCCGGGACCTCGACTGGTTCTTCCGCGGCTGGTTCTACAGCGCAGACCACGTGGACCTCGCGATCACTGGAATTCGTCGGCTCGAACTCGAGACGCGGGATCCTGATATCGACAAGCCCCTCGCCAAGGCCCGCAAGGAGAGTCGCGCCCCCCGCCCGCGCCAAGCGAGGAACGCTGCCCAGCCGAAGCGAATCGACGCTCACCCCGGGCTGAGCGACTTCTACAACACCTACGACGAGTTCGAGGTGACCCTCGCCGATCGCAAGGAATACAAGGAGTTGCTCGAGACCCTCAAGCCCCACGAGCGCAAGCTCCTAAAGCTCCAGCAGAAGATCTACGTGGTCGACTTCGAGAACCGGGGCGGGCTCCCAATGCCGCTCCTCCTGACCATTCACTACGCCGATCACACGCAGAGCGCGCTCCGGCTCCCAGCCTCGATCTGGCGGCGCTCGATCGGCGGCAAGATCAGCAAGCTCCTCCTCTCGAGCAAGCCGATCGTGCGGATCGTCCTAGACGCAGAGGACGAGCTCGCGGACACGGACCTCAGCAACAACGCCTACCCGCCCCAGATCCAAACGGGAACGCTGCGCTTGACCACGGACGACAAGAAGCCAAACGTCATGCAACAGCGAAAGAAGGCGGCCGAGGAGCGCGCCAAGGCCGAGGCCGCCAAGCCCAAGACTCCAGCCAAGGCCCGTGCCGACAAGCCGAAGAAGAAGGGAGCCCGCAAGCTCCCTCGGAAGCGCTTCGTCCCCCCACCCAAGCGACGCTAGGCCTCGCGCCAATCTCAGCGGAAGAAGAACCGAACAGGGAATATCAACTGAGGCACAACAACGGCAGCAGGGAATCGACCGCGCGCCTGGATCCGAGCTGCGGGGTGCCTTCCATTCTCTGTTCCCGTTCCGTATTCCCTGTTGATATCCCCTGTTCCACCACCGCCAGGCCGCCCGCGTCGGTCTCAGTTGAGCGACACCCCCCCACCGATTAACCTCCCCTTCCCACCGGAGCGGCTCCATGAGCGAAGACCTGGTTCAGTTCGCGCGCGAGCGCCTCGAGCCGACCCCGATCCCCGAGGGGCTCGCCGAGGGCTGGCTCACCGAGCGCATGAAGGGGATCGTGGGCTACCAGCTGCGTATCAAGCGGACGCTCCACTCGGAGCGGAGCCCCTACCAGCAGATCGACTTCCTTGAGTCCTATCACCACGGGAAGGTCCTCGTCCTCGACGGCTGCCTAATGCTGACCGAGCTCGACGAGTTCGTGTACCACGAAATGCTGACCCACGTCGGCGCAGCGCCGCTCGGAGGGCCGCGGCGAGCAGTTGTCGTCGGCGGTGGCGACGGAGGAGCGGTCCGCGAGCTCCTCAAATACGACCGGCTCGAAGAAGTCACCCTGGCCGAGATCGACGAGCGCGTGGTTCGACTCAGCCAAGAGCACATTCCAAGCGTCGCCTCAGGCCTGAGCGATCCCCGCTGCAAGCTGCGCTTCGAGGACGGAGCCGCGGTCCTCGCCGGCGCTGAGCCCGGGAGCCTAGATCTCGTCGCGGTCGACAGCACGGACCCCGTCGGCCCCGCGGCCTCGCTCGTGACCGAGGAGTTCTACCGCGCGATCGACCGCGCCCTCGCGCCCGGCGGCGTGCTTGTCGCCCAGACCCAGTCGCCCTTCTATCACCCGACCGAGATCGTCGAAATGTACGAGACCCTCGGGAGGGTCTTCCAACACGTCTACATGTATTGGGGGATCTGCCCGGCCTACGTCGGCTTCTTGTGGACTTTCTGCTTCGCGAGCCAGGAGCGTCACCCGACCCAAGGGCTGGAGCTCTCGCCCATGATTCACAAGGACTTGGGCACTCGCTACTACTCGGCGGGCGTCCACCGCGGAGCCTTCGAGTTACCCCCCTTCGTCCAGGCCCTCCTCCCCGAGGGCCACCCCCAGCGACTGGTGTAGCGGCGCTTCCGTCCGCAGCCAGGCTCGCTACGATCACGCGCCACACAGGTCAGTCCGCGCCAAGGGCGGGAATCAGGAGAGATCATGAGCGACCCCCTCGTCTGCGTCGTCATGGGCAGCAAGTCCGACTGGGGGATTATGTCCCGCACGGACGCGCTGCTGACCGAGTTCGAGGTTCCCCATGAGTGCCGAGTGCTCTCTGCTCACCGGACCCCGAAGGCCGCCTGCGAGTATGCCGAGGCCCTTGAGGGACGCGGGGTGGAGGTTGTGATCTGCGGGGCTGGCGCAGCGGCCCACCTCGCGGGCGCGTTCGCGGCCCATAGCCTGCTGCCGGTGCTCGGAGTCCCGATCCCCTCCAGCGACCTTCAAGGCATGGACGCCCTCCTGGCCACGGTTCAAATGCCTGGCGGAATGCCCGTCGCGACGCTCGCGATCGGCAAGGCAGGCGCGGACAACGCGGCCCTGCTCGCGATCCAGATCCTTGCAGCCAAGCGGCCCGAGCTACGCCAGAAGTTCGCGGCCTATCGCCAGCGGAGGGCCGAGAAGGTCCTCGCAGAGAGGCTCCCGTGAGCGCCACGCCCTACACCGGCACCGAGCCTCGGGTCTTCGTCAGCTATCCGCGCGAGGACCTCGACCTCGTCCAAGAAGAGCTCGATCGGCTCCACGACCTCGGGATTCGGCTCGACTACGCCACCGACGAGGAGCCGGTGGATCCCGCGCGCCTCCAAGAGGCGGCCTTCTATATCGTGCTCGTCTCGGACAGCACCGAGGACGACCCCCACCTCCGCAAGGAAGTCTCGATCGCGCTCCAGGAGGGCAAGGACGGGCTCTGCCTCTACGTGTTCGACGTGCCCCTCGACGGACCGATCAAGCTGCTCCTCAAGAGCTTCCCCCAGGTCAAGCGCCCGCCCAAGGACGACCCCGCCCACGAGCGAAAGTCTGAGGCCTATGTCCGGCGAATCGTTCAAGCCCTCCCCGAGGAGGTCAAGAGTCGACCGATCGAGCTCCCCGGTGACGATCGCCCCGCGCCTCCGCCGCCCTCGCGCTCACGAGACGACCTGGCTGAAGGAGTGGCCAGCCTCGGCAACGCCAAGCTAGGCATGATCGCGGTCGTGGCCGTCCTGCTCGTGCTCTGGATCCTCTCGGCGCTGCTCTCGAGCGGCGATCCCGACCCCACCCTGCCCGAGTCGCCCACAGCCACGGCCAGCACCCCCGGCCCCAGCCGCCGTCGAGGTCGCTCCCGACCGCGGGTCTCGATTCCGCCCCTCAAGGTGCCCCCTGGCCAAGCCGCAGCCGCCGCGCTCAGCGACGGGCTCAAGGCCGCCAACGAGGCGCTCGCAGCGGGCAAACCAGAGGAAGCGATCAAGGCGCTGAGCGCGCTTGAGGCCCCAGCCCTGGCCAAGAACGCCCGCGGACGAACCCAGGCCCACTTGCTGCGAGCGCGCGCCTTGGTCAAGACCGGCAAGCACAAGGAAGCCTGCCTCGACTTCGACAAGGTGCTGGCGGAGCGCTCCAAGGACACCGCCCTCCTCTCGGAGCGCTTTGAGGCCCGCTCGGCTGCTGGCGACACCGAGGGCGCGATCGCCGACCTGGGCGCGATCATTAAGTTGTCCAAGGGGGACGAGTTCGCGTGGACTGCCCGCGGGGACTACTACCTCGACCTCAAGCGCTATCAGGAGGCGATCGCAGACTACTCAGAGGCGATCAAGCTCCAACCCCGCAGCAAGAGCGCCTACCTGAAGCGAAGTCGGGCCAAGGAGTTCGCCGGCGACGCCGAGGGCGCCGCCGCCGATCGCGAGAAGTCAATTGGCCGCTGACAGTGCGTCCGCCCGGTGAGGCCCCACACGCAAGCCATTAGGCATTCGTATCAAGAACGATCACCTTTGTGGCTTCTCCACTCGGATGCACTCTAGATCCTCCGCTTCGGCGGGGGATTTGGCGTTTCTAGGTATCAGACGCCGGGTGACAGGGCGCCGGACGACTCGGCTAACCCTGCGCATTGCGCCAGCAACAGAGGGCGAGGACGTCTGTCCCCAAGGGACCTACGCCGGGCGGGGTGCAGCGCCTGACGTAACAGTGGACAAGTGCGCGAGAGGCTCCAGTGAGGCCTGGTCGGCGCGGCCTTGGGGCGGGCGGGGGTAAACCCCGGGTAAACCCCGCCCCTACGCAAGTGTCGCGAGCCGCCTAGGAGGGGCAC
>JAESQQ010000976.1 GCA_016765095.1 Planctomycetota bacterium
CTTAGGAGCGGCCTTCTTCTTAGGAGCGGCCTTCTTCTTAGGAGCGGCCTTCTTCTTAGGAGCGGCCTTCTTCTTAGGAGCGGCCTTCTTCTTGGGAGCGGCCTTCTTCTTGGGAGCGGCCTTCTTCTTGGGAGCAGCCTTCTTCTTGGGAGCAGCCTTCTTCTTGGGAGCAGCCTTTTTCTTGGGAGCAGCCTTTTTCTTGGGGGCGGCCTTCTTCTTGGGGGCGGCCTTCTCCTTGGGAGCGGCCTTCTTCTTGGGCGCGACGACCTTCACCCCGAGCGCCTTGCTGGCCACGGCAACTGCATGGTTGGGGACCTTCACCGGACGCCAAGCCGACTTGATTTTGCCGTTCTCGTCGATCAGGAAAGTCGAGCGAATGATCCCCATGAAAGTGTGGCCCATGAACTTCTTCTCTTGCCACACGCCGTAGGCCTCGGCTGCGGTTCGGTCGACGTCGGCCAAGAGCGCGAAGGGGATCCCATACTTCTCGGCGAACTTCGCGTGCCTTGAAGGCGGATCGGGGCTGACGCCCAGAAGTTTCACGGAGGCCGCCCGGAGCTGGGGATAAAGATCTGTGAAATCGCAGGCCTCCTGAGTGCAGCCCGGCGTCATGTCCTTCGGATAGAAGTACAGAATCACTTTCTGCCCACGAAAGTTGCTCAAGTGGACAGTGTTGCCGTTTCCGTCCTGGAGGACGATCTCCGGCGCTTGGCCCCCGACCTTGACCATGTCCGCTCCTCTTGTTTGGTGTCCCGCTGGTGGCGGATTTTAAGTCCAGCCCCCGACCACTGCAGAACCCCTGTGCTGGCCCGCTATCCCGTCGTTCGATTGACGTATTCGCGCGTCGTAATCCACTTCCCTGCATGAAACACACGGATCTGGTTGACCACCTTGCGGAGCTCTTCGTCGTCCCGCCGGGCACGGAGCTGTTGGCGCTCAATGTCCTCCAAAGCACGCATTGCGAGGCCCCAGAGCTCATCTGCCTTGCCTCGGGCGAAGGGAATCACCCGCAGGCTGACGGTCACGTCGCCGCTGCCGAGGTGCCGCTCACCTTGAAAGTGGGTGTTGATCACGTCCTTGCTCAGGTTGACGGCCCACATGCAGAGCTCGCCGGGCTGAAGGAGCGGGAGCACGACTCCAAAGCCCTCGTTCCCGATTCTGCCGGCCAATCCCCCCCGATAGACGGATCCAGCGTTGAGTGAGTGCTCCGTAGCCCGCCGAATCACGGCTGCGCCGACTCCGCTCAAGACCTCAGAGACCTTCGCGCTCACGTTGTTGGGGTCAATTCGGGCGGAGCTCTCGAGCGTCTGCTTGTAAACCTTGAGCGCGTCGACCATTCCGACCACGAACCCGCCGCGCAGCTTGCCCTGAGTCAGCTCGAACATGGAGACCTGACGATCAAGCTCCGTCCTGAGGAAGCTCTCGGTGAACATTCCCGTCACGGGATCCTTGAGCTGGCAGCTCGGAGCGACGAGGGCGCAGGCCAGGAGGCTCCGGAGGCTGCCCTCGACTTCGCCCAGCTCGCGACGGACCGGAGTCTTGAACAAAGTCAGGACGCCGACTCGGGTTCGCTCCGTGACTCGCCCGACTCGCTTCTCGAAGCGGAGGGGGATCGCGAGCACGGAGAGGTCACCCGAGCCCAAGTCGTCCTCGGGCTTGGGGTCCTTGAGGAGGACGATCTCCTTCTCAATGTCGCAGCCGTAGAAGGCGTCTTCTTCGAAGGCCAAGGCGATCGCCTTCATGGCGGCCCGCTGGGCCAAGTCGTCGTCGAAGGGAACCGGCTTGCCTGGCTCGAGCTCGGGCAAGGAGAGCGCGTCCTGCTGGCAGACCGTGTTTCCCTCGCCGAAACCAGTTCGCACGCTCAAGACCCAGTCGCCCTCTGCGGCGCTGGGCTTGATCGTGGTGTCGTAGACGTAGAGCGAGACGTCGTCGCAGTCGAGGATTCGCTTGAGTTCGTTGCGGACTCGGCGACCGGTTTGCTCCTCGTCGCCGCCCTCGAAAATGCTCGCGATTCCGCCCAAGAACTTGGACAGGAAGTCGTCGCCCGCGATCCCCCGCTTAAAGAAGAAGTTGGTCCAGCCTCGATCCTCGGCCATAGATCCCCCGACCCGCTGCCGCGGGCGCTGGAGTCTAGCCGGCAGGGGAGTTGAATCCCACGGGTCCCAGGCCTTCGCCTCAAGGCTCTGAAAAGAGCGAGAATCCTCGGGTGCGGCTTCGTGTTCTGTATCTGATCACCGAGCTCCTGCCGGCGGGAGCTGAGCGGATCGTTCAAACCTTGGCGACGGGGCTCGATCCCGACCGCTACGAGGTCAGCGTGGCCTGTTTGCGCAGCCCGGGAGGTGAGCGCGGCGACGGGGAAGTCGCCTGTGAGCTGCGCGCCGCGGGGATCCCGGTCGTGGCGCTCGAGGCACGCGGAAAGCTGGCCCCGAGGGCTGCGGCGAGGCTGGCGTTCGAGCTCTACACCTTTCGGCCGCACGTCCTACACGCGCACCTGTTTCACGCCAACCTCGCGGCTCGGCTCTTGGGCTGGATCGGGGGCGGGGCCAAGGTCGTGGCGACTTATCACGTCGTCGAGCGGCGCGACTTGAAGCTCCGCAAGCTGGCTCAGCGGGCGACGGCGAGGTTGGAGGACGCCAGCGTGTGTGTCTCGCAATCGGTGGCCGACTACGTCCGAGATCAACTCGGGGTGGCGGCACCCCGCGTGATCCCGAACGGAATCGACCTCGAGCGCTTCGCCCCTCCGGCCGATCCAGCGGCCGCTCGCGCTGCCGCCCGGGCCGAACTCGGGTTACCCCAAGACGCGCTCGTGATCGGCGCTGTCGGCCGCCTAGCGCCTCAGAAGGCGCCCCTCGTGCTGCTCGAGGCCTTTGAGCGCCTCGACGATCCGCGCGCGATCCTCGTTTACGCCGGAGAGGGCCCGCTGGAGAGCGAGCTTCGGCAGAGAGCAGCCCCCCTGGGGGATCGCGTTCGCATCCTGGGGTTTCGCCCCTCGGTCGAGGGCGTCCTCGACGCCCTCGACGTGTGCTGTGTCCCTTCGCGCTGGGAAGGCTTTGGGCTCGCCTTGGCAGAGGCCCTCGCCCGCGGCGTTCCCGTGATCGCGGCCAACGTCGACAGCCTGCCCGACGTCATGGGTCCAGCCGGCGTCCTCGTGCCAGCGGACGATCCAGCGAGCCTGGCTGACGCCCTGGGGCGCCTCCTGGCCGACCCTGCTCAGCAAGCAGTGCTTCGCGAGCAAGGCCCCAAGCAAGCGGCGCGCTTCGGCCTGGAGCCAATGCGCGCCGCCTACGAGGCCCTCTATCAAGAGCTCGCTGGCTCTAGCGTCCGATTCTGAGCACCCGGCGATCCAGCGCCTTGTCGGCGCTAAGGACGTAGCCTTTGCTGGGGTGGGGGGTCACGCGGAGCGACCAGCCCGCCACAGCGGCACCCCCCGAACCCAAGAGAGTCGCAGTAGCCAGCTCACGCGTCTTGATCGCGCACCTCGCCGTGACCTCTAGGAGCTGGAACCCAGACCCGGTCGAACCGCCAGCCAGGAACATGGTTTGGCCAGCGAGCGCCCGTTGAAGCCCAGGCCCCGGCACGCTGGCGCGGACGAGGTCGCTGAGCTGCTTGAGGGCCTGTTGGGGGAGGGTGATCACGAGCGACCACCGCCCGCCCCGGCTCTGAGAGCGCAGGACCGAGGCACCACTGATCCCGCTCGCTATCGCTAGGTCCGTGGCTGCTGCCCAGAGCTCGTCTGGCGCGAGGTGGGCCTGCGGAACCGGCACGACCTCAGAGGTCAGCGTGCGCTCGAAAAACGAGCGGGGCGCGACGCGATACAAGCCGGGTTTGACTTCAACCGCGCTGAAGTCGCCGCAGGCCTCAACGATCTTGCTCAGGAGCTCAAGGACCGGCGGCTCGCCCGCCGGCAAAATCAAGTCGACTTGCCCTGCAACCTCGGGCGAGACGATCACGTTCACCTTTCGTTGGGAGGCGACTGATTGGAGCAAGGCTCGGACGTTGACGCCGAGCCGCTCCCCGCTCGCTTTGAGCGCAGGGCGCGCTTTGGGAGAGAGGTAGCCAGCCGTGACCAAGGCCCGTCGGAGGTTGCTAGCTAGGTCCGCACTGAGGTGACTGACGACCGCGTGCGAGCCGGCGTCGTACTGGATCGCGGCGCCAGATTCACCCGCTCCCGTCACCAACTCACTGAGCGCATAGAACAGCGGGTGGGTTGGCCAGCGCTTCTTTCCGCCTGACCAGAGCGAGCCGTGGGCCTGGCGCCAAAAGGCAGCGGGATCGCCCTGGAGTGCCCAGCGTCGGTAGGAGAGCCGCACCTCGCCCGCGGAGCGAGACAGGATCGAGGGACCCACGGGCGTGTCCACGACGAGGAAGTCCCCAGTCACGTGCACGATCGCGCGCAGGGCCGCGGGGAAGGGCACCTGGTTGAGGACCGCCGAGACTGAGCCCTGGAAGTCGCCGGCCATGAAGAGGGGAGAGTCTGCGGCCTTGGCCATGTCGAGAACGGCGCGGCGAACGTTTGCGTCGACTAGCTGAACGCTGACCCGGGCGTCTTTGGCTATAGCCTTGACCGTGGCGGGCGCGAGCTCCTTCTCGAGGGCGCGAGCGATCGCGGCGTGGCCGGCTAGGTCACAGTGGGCAAAGACGGTCTCCGACGCTGGGTCGAAGCCAGCGGAAGAGCCCGAGATTCCCGAGGAGGCGAGCAGCTCCTGGACGACCCCTGCCAGCTTGAGGTGGCGCTCGCGCTGGGCGAGGACCGCTGCCTCTGCCCGCCGCCGGTCCTTGGGTCCGACGGCCCTCAGCTTGGCGTCCAGATCCACAGCCTGAGGGGCGAGGCGATAGGCCCGAGTCACGAGGCGGCGCTCGAGTGAGGCCTTGGTGACGATCTGGAGGATCCTCTCGACCTCGACCGTCGCGAAGTCACCGACGGTGCTGACGATCGCCTCGATCGCGCTCCTAGGCGAGACGCCGCGGAGCTCGACCGTCACCTGGCCTGCGATCTCGGGAGAGAGGACGAGGTCGAGATTGCCCAAGCGGGCCAACTCGCAGATCAGAGTCCTGACGTCAGCGTTCTTGACCAAGAAGTCGACGCTGTTGGTCCGCGCGCACCACTTCTTGACCCAGCCCTTGGGGAGGCGGTCGGTCGCTGCGACCGGCGCCGCTCTCGGCTTCAGCCGAACGAGCGCGGCGCTCGCGGCCTTGCTCACCGCAGCCCAGGTCGGGCCGCGCTTTGCGAGGTCGGTGTAGAGAGCTCGGGCCTTGGCGACGTGTCCGAGGCGCTCGAGGCAAGCGGCCACCCGGAGCTCGGCTCGGACGCGCAGTCCGCCTGGTGTCGCGGGCTCCTTGACGAGGTCGCGATAGACCGCGAGGGCCTCTTTGATCTTGCCCTCGCTCTCCTCGAGGGCGACGGCGCGCTGAAAGCGCTCGACAGGGGCCGGGGTTTCGCCAGCGGCCGCGAGGGCGGCGCAGGAGATAAGGATTGGGGTCAACAGTCGGACGTTCATGGCTCTCCTCGAGCGGTTGGGTTTACTGCTCGGGATCGTCGTAAAAGAGGGCAAACGAGGTGTCTTGGGGACCTGTGGGAGTCGTCAATCCCATGTCAACTCTCCGGCTCGAGGAGGAATCGATATCCGATCCCGTGGACCGTCAAGAAGTGGCGCGGTTGATTGGGGTCGAGCTCGATTCGCTGGCGGAGCTGCCAGACGTGGGTGTCGACGGTTCGAGTCGAGGGGAACGCGTCGTAGCCCCAGACTTCGTTCAGGAGCTCGCTCCGGGGCACGACGGCGCCCTCGTGATCGAGGAGGTATTCGAGGACCTTGAGCTGCATGGCGGTGACTTTGACCGGCGCCCCGTCCCGGGTCAGGAGGCGCTTGTCCCGGCAGA
Organism: Planctomycetota bacterium; assembly: GCA_016765095.1. Taxonomy (GTDB): domain Bacteria; phylum Planctomycetota; class J058; order J058; family J058; genus NORP233. The sequence continues at coordinate 5,878 of JAESQQ010000976.1, forward strand.
ACTCGCAGGCGCCGAGCTTGACCTGGCGGGCCGGGGCCGCTCCAGCGCTCGCCGCCACCCGTCGCGCTCGCCGGAGCTGGGCCCGGACCCTAGCGTGGAGCACGACGAGGTCGAAGGGCTTGGTCACGTAGTCGTCCGCGCCCGAGTCGAGTCCGAGGACTTTGTCCCCCGCAGACCCAAGCGCGGTCAGCATGACGATCGGAACGAGGGGCTGAGTCGCGCGCAGCTCGCGGCAGACTTCGATTCCGGTCTTCTTGGGCAGCATGACGTCGAGGATCACGCAGTCGGGCGGCTCGCGACCCGCGACCTCGAGGGCGGCCTCGCCGTCCATGGCGGTCTCGACGCGGTAGCCCTCCGCTCGAAAGTAGGCCACGAGCGGGCGAAGAATGTGCTTCTCGTCCTCGACGATCAAGAGCAAGTCACCGCTCACGTGAGGTCCTCCGGCTGAAAGGTCTTGAGCCGAATCGTAAAGGTCGCGCCTTGCCCGCTGGCGCTCTCGAGCCGGAGCGAGCCGCCTTGGGCGAGGGCGATCTGCTCCACGATCGCGAGCCCGAGCCCCGTTCCGGTCGTGCCCTCAGACGTCGACCCCCGCACGAAGCGCTCGAACAAGCGCGCCTGGTCCGCGGCCGGAATCCCGACTCCCTGGTCGCAGACCGAGACCTCGACCCATTCGCCTGCGGTCTGGGCTCGGACGTTCACCCGCTGCTCGCCCTTCGAGTATCGGATCGCGTTCACGATCAGGTTCTCGAGCGCGCGTGGGAACAAGAGCGGGTCGAGGAGAACGGTCGGGAGGTCGTCTGGGGCCTCCCCCTCGAGCTGAAAGCCCTCTTCCCGCGCGAGCGGGCCGAGGGCCTCGATCGTGGCCTTGATCACCGCGGGCAGCGAGCTCGGCTGGACCTCGACCGTGAACGCGCCGCGCTCGATCCGCGAGGCGTCGAGCACGTCGTCGACGAGGCGGCTGAGTCGTTTCGTCTCGGACGCGATCGCCTCGAGGAACTCGCGCTGGTCCTCAGGATCTGGGACCTTGCCGAGGATCAGGACGTCGGCGTTGGCGCGAATCGAGGCGAGGGGAGTCCGCAGTTCGTGAGTCACGCTGGCCACGAAGTCGGCCCTCAAGCGCGCAAGCTCGGCCGCGCGACGAAGGCTGCGCCAGGTAAACGCCGCCCCGACCAGGACCAGGAGGACCAGGCCTCCCACGACCGCCAAGCGCTGCTGCCCGCGCCGGAGCGCGAGCTGGGCTCCGGCTTGTGTCTCTCGAGGACGAATGAGCACAAACACCCCGAGCCCGAGGGGAGCGCCGAGCTCGTCGTGGAGGAGCGCCTCGGCCTCAGCCCCCGTCCGCCCCTTCGCGAGCCCAACGAGGCGCTGGCTCAGCTCGTGGCGGGTCAGGGGAAGCACGATCCGAAGCGCCTGAGTCCCGGCCTGAGCCGGTGGCCCCACGACCAACCACCCTCCGCCCCGACGCGGAGCGACTCGGAACTGGGCGTCGAGGGCCCAGAGTCCGCGAGCCTGCTCGAGGTCACCGAGGGCTCGGATCTGAGCCGCGCTCAGCGCGAGCTCGCGGAGGGCGATCACCCGCGAGTCGATCGCGCTGATCCCGAGCGAGGTGGCTCGTCGGGTCAGCCCCTCGAGCGCGAACCACAAGCTGTCTGGCGTCTCGCCCGCGCCGCCGGTCCGGAGCAGATCAGCGAGGGCCGACTCGGCCTCTAGCTTGGCGGCTGGGCGCCGGCCCAAGCGTGTCAGGAGGGCGAGCCGACGGAGTCGCCCCACACGTCGCTGACGGGCCCGACCCACACCGATCAATGCGGCGTCTGCGCGCAAGGCCCGCTCGGGATCCGAGGTCCGGGCCGCGAGCCGAGCCTCCAGGTCGAGGCCCGCCGGGCTCGTTCGCTGAGTGTCGGTGCAGCCGGCCAGAGCCGTCAACGCCTGGTCAGGGGTGTCGACTTCGAGGACGAGGAGCGGGCGCAGCCAGTCGGGGGAGAGCGGGACGTCGGGGGTCTCCGCCGACCAGGCCGGAGCCGGCGCGACGAGATCCAGGCCCCGATCGACGTAGAGGACTCCCGCTGGAGGCGTTAGGGCGCGCTGCTCGCGGAGGGCGCCTCGGAGGGCGAGGTCTGCGCGCTTGGCGTCCCCCAGGATCTGGTCTCGCAGGGCGTCCCGGAGCGAAGTCGCGAGCGCGGCGCTCCGCGCGGCTCGCTCCCGATCGAGGAGCCGATCCTCCTCGCGAATCGCATGCGTAGCGAGGGCGACCAACGCCAAGCCGGGCCCCACGACGGTCAGCAGAAATCCAAGCTTGCCTCGCACGAGGCTGAGTCTAGGGACTCCCGCCGAGAGGGTGTCAACGGCTTGTCAACTGGACGGATTGACTTCCCCTCGAGAGACCGGACCTTGCCCGAGTCTCTGCTCACCGGCGGGAGGGCGAAGAGCGGCATGGAAGCCTGGGAGGCTCTCTCAAGAGAGGCCGATCGGCGAGGCCTCGGGCCGGGCGGGGGTAAACCCCGCCCCTACCAGAGCGTGTCGCGAGCCGCCCAAGAGAGCGCCCCGCGAGGGGCCCGATTCCGATCGGCGAGGCCTCGGGGCGGGCTATTGGAGGTCGACTCGGACGCCTCGCAGGGGGGGCCAGTGCGATCTGTAGGGTGCGGGGTTTACCCCCGCCCGACGTCTGTCCCGGAGAGACACGCTCTCTCTCTTAGTCAGAATCTTCCTAGAAACTGCTTTGCCTCAAGTCGCCCGCGGTCTAGCCCATTCCGCTTTCCAAGGCAAAGCGGTTTAGAAGAGCTGCGTCGGCGGGTCGACGTCCAAGTGCGTCGAGTGCTCGTCTAGCTGACGGCTGCCCTCGAGGAGGAGCGCGGTCAGCCCGGACTTGATCTTGCGCTCGCCGGGCTCCTCGCCCGTGGCGCCGAACAGATAGCGTCCGACGCGGAGTTCGAGGATCTTGAGGACCGCCTCTTCGTCGTGGAGGTCTCCATAGCTCGCGCGCCAGGGCTGCCCCTCCACGAACAGGAGCGAGCCTCGCAGGCGGCCCGCGATAATGCTCAGGCTCCCGCTCTTGCTGTTGTATTCGAGGCTCTGGAGGACCTCGTAGATCGAAGTCTCCTCGAGGAGCCCGCTCATGTAGGAGCTGAAGTCGAGCTCGGACGTTCGCTCGCTGCTCTCCTCGTCGTCCTCGGAGGGGGCGTCGCGGAGGACCTCCAAGTCGTAAGGACCGACGGTCAGCACGTCGCCGGGGCGAACGGGGACCTCGGCGGTGAGTCGTTTCCCGTTGAGGAAGCTCCCGTTGCTCGACGAGTCCTTGTAGGTGATCTCGTCTCCTCTGACCTGAACGGTCCCGTGGCAGCGAGAGATCGAGTGGTGCGGGAGCATCAAGCCGCACTCGGAGACGCGCCCGATCGTGACGTCTTCCCCCGAGATCAGGGGGACGGGCTCGAAGGGGTGGCAGTAGAGGTAGGCCACCGCGCGCGTCGCGTCCGAACTCTCCGGGAGCACGAGGTCCTCGAGCTCTTGGCTCTCGACCCCCGCCAATGCGGACTTGCAGAGCAGACACAACTTCGCCGTCAGGAAGTTGGGGAACTTGCAGCTGGGGCAGGCGATTGTCTGGGCCACGGTCCTCTCGGGAGGCGGAGATTGTAGGGCTCGAGAGCGCCCGGAGCACGATAGCCGCTTTGAGTAGCGCGATCACCTCTGGCGTCCTGCTAACCGCGACTCTAGGGTGCTCCCCACGCTCTCGTAGCCCAATCGGTAGAGGCAACCGACTTAAAATCGGTCCAGTCCGGGTTCGAGCCCCGGCGAGAGCAAGCTAAGCCCCCTCAGAGGCCGAGGAATCGAATCAACTCGCGCTCGGTCATTCGAGCGGCACCCAGGAGCACGGCTTCCCGATAGAGCTCCTCGTCCCCTGCAGTCGGGTCGTCCAACACAACGACGTAGCCGATCCTGATTCCGGGGGTCGCTGTGACCGTCCCTCAGGGTTTGCGAGTGAGCTCCGCCGCGCAGGGGCCGCGGGCTTGCGTTGGCTCGCTGGGTGAGCTGAGGGCTCGCTGGACCCGGGTGGAGCACCGCCCGAGAGCGCGAGCTGGGGGTCGGCGCTCGAGGCGCGCTCCTCAGGATTCGCTGAGGGAGCCGGCTGTGGGGCCTCTGACGCCGGCTGAGTCCGCTCGCTCAACAAGGGGAGCGCTCCCCGACCTGAGGCCCCGGCCTGGGGAGGAGGCACCTTGCATTCCGGGTTGGACTGCCACCAGCCGAGGGCACAGATCGCTGCCAGGCCATAGCCCACGAGCGCGACGCAAAGGAGGGTCTTCGAGCGTTCCATGCCTCTAATCACGAGCTAGGCAAGAGGCGAGTTCCTAGAGAGCCTCGGCCTGCGCCTCGCACGCCCGATGCCAGCCCGTAAGTCCACTAACTGAAAGGTGATAGGTGGGCAGTTTCTCCTTCGGTGAGCCCCCCCAGTTCGCTAGGCTCTCCCCCAATGAGAACTCACGCCCTCCCCCTTGGCCTGCTCCTTGCCCTCCCCTCGCTCGCCTGCGCTCAGGACCTCACGATTCCCTCGCGCCTGAGCGGGCACTTCGAGGTCACCGACAACACGCAGCTCGAGGGCACGGCCGTTGACGTGCACATGGTGGACGGCCTCAGCTACCACGTTCGCCTCGGCGATCGATGGTTTCGGATCAGCCGGCCCGACGTCGACACCGACACCCTGAGCGGTCCTGAGCTCGACCCGACGACCGTCGTCTCTGGCGGAATCACGGGCGCCCTGAGCGGCGCTGAGGGCCCGGGGAACTGGGCCACGAAAGGGAGCGCAACCCTCACGGTCAAGGTGATCGACGTCCGCAACTACGAAGGGGAGATCGACGAGGCGAGCGGGAGCGATCCCAAGTTCAAGCTCCTCCGCCGGACCATGATCCCCGCCGCCGACATGGACGCCTTCGATCGCGGCCCCCGAGGTCGGATCGCACGTCACCTCGCGCGGGCCCCTCGCTATCCCAACACCGGGGACTACAAGGGCGTGTTCTGGGCCGACTGGGGCGCCGTCTTCTATCGCGGTCGCCTCAACGGCACGGCCCGCCTGCTCGGGATCGCCTCGGATCCAGGCCCGACCGAGGGCTTGCCCTTCGTGCGCCGGAGCCTCGTCGGCGACGCCGGCCAGCGAACCCAGGGCTTCCTCGAGAAGCTCGGCTTGACTCGCTCCTACGTGCTCGTGAACGCGTTCTCTTATCCGACTCGCCCCTCGCGCATTGACCAAGGACGCAAGCTGTTCCGCGACTTCCCCGAGCAGCTCTTGTGGCGGAACGAGTACTACGACCTCCTCTACTCGAGCGGCAACATTCAGGGGATCGCGCTGTTCGGGCTCCAAGCCACGAAGGCCTTCGACCTCTGGAACGCCTACCGCCAAGCCAAGGGTCACCCCGACCTCCGCCTGGAGGTGACCGTGGTCGACGTTCCCCACCCCAGCTCAGGCCGAGGGGAGTGGGACAGCTTCGCCTCGCGATCCCTCGCCAGGGGCTGGCGGCGCGGAATCAGCGACCTCCGTAAGGTCGTGACTCCCGACGACGAGGCCCTCGCCAAGCAGCCGAACTACGGGCTCAGCTTCAGCGAAGTCGACTACGCGCCGATCCCCCCGCTCGACCTGCCCAAGAAGGCTCAGACCTACCCAGGGATTCGCGACAACTCGTGGAGCCGGACCAAGATCACGGGTCGACGCAACAACTCGGTCCGCCGCTACGGCAACAAGTCCATGCAGCTCAACACCCTCGCTGGCGAGGAGATTTGGCTCCGCGTGATCGGTCAGAACCTGCTCAATCCGAACCGGACCCCGCGCTATCGCCGCTTCAAGACTCCAACCGCGATCTCGGTGTTCGCCGTTCGCCAGCGCTTTGGCGCGAACTCGAAGTATCTCAGTCGCATGACCGATCTCAGCAAGACTCGCTACTTGAACGTGCTCAAGCTCGTCGACAGCTCCTCACGCACCGAAGCCCAAGTGATCGAGGGCCTCGACAAGCTCCTCCCGGATCCGGACGCGGACTAAGCGCATGCGGCTCGTGGGGTCATTGGCTTTGTGCGGCGCCGTCCTAGCGCTTCTAGCGGGGTGCGAAGAGCAGCCTGCGGCGAAGACCGCTGGCTCGACGAAGAGCTCTCCCCTAGCGAGCCCGGCCCTAACGATACCCACAGAACCGACCCCGACCGCCACCCCCGGCCAGCCAGCCTCTAGCCCCGCGATCCCCGCAGCGACCCCGAGTCCCGTGAAGAGTAACCAGCCGCCAGCCAAGCCAACCGGCCCCCGCGACCTCGACGCGATCCTGTTCGAACTCGAGGAGATCGAGGGCACGAGCGCCAACCTCGAGGACCCCGTCGCCGACCACGAGGCCCGCTTCGAGCGCGTCGAAGACCTCGCCGTCGAGGCGGCCGCTTTCGGACTCGAGGTCCTCCCGCTCGTGCACAAGCGACTGCTCGAAGCCCGCAAGCTCTCCAAAGAAGTCGGCTACCTCCAGCGCTCGGCGTTCTTGGCGCACGTCTTTGCGCGCCTAGCCTCGGGCGACGTCCCCGCGCTTGAGGAGACCGCCAAGCTCCTCGCGACGCTCACGCCCGCCGAGCTTCAGGCGGCCTGCGAGGCGCTCCCCCGCGGACGCGCCAGCTACGTCGTCGCGGGCTGGCTCGGTCAGCTCAGCTCCCCGCCGGGCCCCAACGAAGGCGCGACTCGCCTCGCGCTCCTGCACCGCTACGCCAAGACCACAAACACACTCGACCCCGCGCTCCTGACGACCCTGGCGAAGGATCCCGACGCCAAAGTCGCCGCCGCTGCCAGCGAACTCAAAGCTCGTTAGCTCTAGAGAGACCTCATGCGCTGCCAAACCCTCGTCCTAACCCTCGGGCTCCTCCTGACCAGCGTCGCTCAGGCGCAGTGGACCGAGGACACCCCCGTCGTCCTCAAGGGCAAGATCGTGTCCATGGACACGCGCGTCCGAACGGGACAGGTCGTGATCAGGAACGGCAAGATCGAGGCGATCTTGAGCGCGAGCGCGACCCCGCCTGCGGGCGCGATCGTGATCGACACCAAGGGGTACATCTACCCCGGCCTGATCAACCTCCACAACCACCTCAAATACAACTTCACCGGGCTCTACGACGTGCCCAAGGCCTCGGCCAATCACGACCAGTGGCCGAGCGGCAAGGACTACCAGCGCTACGTCAACAACCCGACCGCGCTCGTGACCGGCTCCAACTTCTACGCTCGTCAAGACGAGGCGCTCAAATACGCCGAGGTCCGCGCGATCGTCGGCGGCGAGACCGCGATCCAGGGCGCCCAGAACAGCCCCGCGATCAGCCGGACCCTGGTCCGCAACGTGGAGCTCAAGAACTTCGGCGAGGACACGATCGGCCAACGCGCGCTCACGATCGACAGCCTGTTCTGGCGCCACAAAGAAGACGTCATGCCGAGTATCAAGCGCCAGAGGGCTTGGCTATTCCACCTCTGCGAGGGGATCGACGACTACTCGCGCAAGGAGTGGTCGGACTCCGGCTGGGACCCGACCAAGCCCTTTAGCTCGAGCAAGAGCGCTCGCAACCGCCCCGGCGTCGTCGAGGCCGACCTGGTCTTCCCGGGCCTGGTCGGGATCCACTGCACCGCCATGGAGCGCGAGGACTTCAAGCAGTGGAAAGCGATCACGGGCGGCGTACCCAAGATCGTCTGGTCACCCACGAGCAACCTCATGCTCTACGGCGCCACGACCGACATTCGCGCGGCCAAGCTCGAGGGCGCGCTGATCTCGCTCGGCACCGACTGGGCTCCGACGGGGACCAAGAACCTCCTCTGGGAGCTGAAGGTCGCCGACGCTTACAACCGCAAGCAGTCCCCGCGCCTGTTCCGGGGAGACAAGGCGCTCGTCGAGCTCGTGACGACCAACCCGGCCAAGATCCTGGGTTGGGAGGACCGGGTCGGCAAGATCAAGGTCGGCTACTACGCCGACTTGATCGTCGTCGACAACATTTACTCCCGCAGCGGCTACAAGAACTTGGTCATGGCCCACGAGGTCAACATTCAGCTCGTTATGGTCGGTGGAAACCCGCTCTACGGCGACGAAGCGCACCTCGAGAAGCTCAAGGTCTACAACGGCCAGAAGCAATACGAGCGGCTCCCCGGCAGCAGCGACACCCGCCCGAAGGTGATCGACATGCTCCAGGACCTGAGCGCTCGCAAGGGAGACATGACCCTGGCCGAGGTGATCAAGAACCTCGAGGAGGGCCTCGACCTAGACACCGCCGTCCTCGCCAAGATCCTCAACGACGGCAAGCGGATCTCCTCGACCAAGGTCTCCTACAAGGCGCGCGACTACGTGCGCGCCAACCTCAAGAAGAAGCTCGAGCGCGCTCAAATGCCCGTCCCCGCTTCGCTCGACGACCCAGACAGCGACCTCACGCCGGCCCAACTCGAGACCTACATTGAGCTCAAGTATCCCAACCTGCGCAAGATCGACGGGCTCCCGAGCTTCTACACCGACCCGCTCTTCCTGGATCGGCTCGAGAAGAATCTGTTCTGGAAGGACCTCGGGTTCGACCTCCGGAAATACCTCCCGCCCGAGATCGCCGTGCTCAAGGGCATGAACGCGGCACTCAGCCAGGACGACTAGTGCTGCCCATCACAAGTTGCAGTAGACCCCAATGCTCTCGTAGGGGAGCGTTTACCCCCTCCCGCGGGCGGGGGTA
>JAESQQ010000977.1 GCA_016765095.1 Planctomycetota bacterium
CGTACTCGGAGGGGCGGTCCAGTAAAGATTCCACCTCCCTGGAAGATGAAACCGAAGGCCACCGTTCCAGGCGCAGTTCCAAGGGGGTCTTAGGGCGAATTCGGACCTGCTTGGAGGTGTCCTCCACCAAGTAGCCCTGGGATAGCACATCGGCGCGAATCCCGTCGGCGGACCGCAGCGCGCCGAGATCCGCCAGGCCGTCTCCCCGCGATCGAAGCGCGTCGCCACAATCGGCAGGAAAGCTCCGATCACCGCGATCAGCGCCGTGCGGGCGATCAAGGGCAACCCGATTCCGGCCGGGCCGAAGAACCAGACCTCGCCGCCGAAGTGAATCGCCGCCGCCCAAGTGCTCAGGAGGACGCAGACCGCCATGCTCGGAGGGCGGATCTTGCCGCGCTCGACGCCGACTCCCCACAGGCCGAGGGCAGCCACCAGCGGCCCCAAGACGTCGCGAGGCCCAGCGAGGGGCGTCAGAACAGCCAGCGCGGTCCCAATCCCGCTAAACAAGAACACCGAGGCCAAGTCGCTGACCAGGGTGTTCAGCCAGGACTGGGGCTCGGGTGGCCCATGAGTGTGGGGGGGCTCGGGCGGAGGCTGGCTCGGGACCGACGACGAACCGGGCTCGAGCGCTAGGTCTGCGTCGCTTGAGGGCGGGAGCGCGACGCCGACGCCCTCGCTCGGGGGAGAAGGCGCCGGCTTATGATCTTGGCCTGGCCGCTGGGGCGAGGCCCCAACCACGGGCGCCCCCCGACGGCTTGCGACCCCGTCCGCGACCCGGCTGAGGCACCCGTCCCGAAGGGCTCGAGGCCCCCGAGGAGGCCTGGCGCGCCTGACGCTCCTCAAGACGAGCCACGGTCTGGGCCACGACCTTCACGAGCGAGGCCCGGAGCTCAGGGAGCGCGGGGTATCCAGTCCCCCGCGGAGGCGAGCAGACGACGTCGTAGCCCTGCGGGAGGCGCTCCTTCTCGTGGCGGAAGGCCTCCTTGTAGAGGCGGCGGAGCCGGTTGCGACGGACCGCGTTGCCATATCGCTTTTGGACCGCAGCCGCGATCCGGGTCTGCTCGAGGCCGTTCTTGGCAATGATCACCCGAACCACGCCGTCACCGCCGCGGCGGCCGCCACGGAACAGGGCTCCGAAGTCGCTCCGAGTCCGAACGCGCTCGGCGGGACCGAGGCGCTGGCCGGGCCGAGTACCGGGGGTCTTGGGCTGAGAGGTGTTCATGGGTGCCCTCGCCGGGCGGCCTCTGAGAGTGAAGAGACAGAGTAGCGCCCGAACGGGTTCTTGGACGGCCCGAGAGCGCATGACCTGTCCGAATGCCCCCAGAGAGCCTCCTCCGGGAGATCCTCAGGACTCAGGCGGGAGCTTGAATCCGGCAGTGGTCGAGGAGCTGACCGACGGTCGACTTCTGCTCGATCCGGGACACGATCATGTCGAGGAAGCCTCGGGCGAGGAGGAACTCACTCCGCTGGAAGCCCTCCGGGAGGTCGGCTCGGATCGTGTTCTTGATCACGGTTGGACCCGCAAAGCCAAGGAGCGCCTTCGGCTCAGCCAGCGTCACGTCGCCCAGGGCAGCGAAGCTGGCCATGCAGCCGCCCATGGTCGGGTTCGTCAGGATCGAAATGAAGAGCCCGCCGGCGTCGTCCATTCGGGCCAGAGCGGCTGAAGTCTTCGCCATTTGCATGAGCGAGAGGACGCCCTCGTCCATGCGCGCGCCGCCACCGGAGCCGCTTACGAACACGAAGGGGAGCCGCTCGCGGGTCGCGAGTTCGACGGCGCGGGCGAAGGTCTCACCGACCACCGAGCCCATGGAGCCGCGCAGGAAGTTGCTGGCGGTCGCGCCGAACACGACTTTGTGCCCCTCGATCGTGCCGTAGCCGATTCGAATCGCGTCCTCGAGTCCGGTCACCTCGCGAGCGCGCACGAGGCGATCCGCGTATCTCTTGACCGCCACGAATTCGAGGGGATCCGCCGAGCTGAGCCCAGTCTCGATCTCCTCGAAGCTCTCCTCGTCGAGGAGGCAGGCGATCCGCTCGTCGAGCGAGATCTCAAAGTGGTAGTTGCACTCGGGGCATACCTGGAGGAGCTCGGTCACCGCGTCGCGGTAGACCATCGCGGTGCAGTCCGGGCAGCGCAGCCAAAGGCCGCCCGGCATCTCCTTCTTCTTGCGAAAGCGAATCCGCTTGAAGCTATCCCACGCCACGCGTGTGCTCCTCTCCGCAGCCGGAAGGCTGCGAGTTGCATATCTAACACCATGGCCTGGCGGGCCGCCACGCTCGGCTGCGGTCCAAAGCGGGTTCTCGGGGCTGTCCTTAGCGCGGAGCGCCCGAGCGAGAAGTCGAATCCCGCTCCTCTTGGGCCCAAGGAGACTGCTCTGCTTCGCTCAGGGGGCGCCCCGCTGGAGGCGGCTCGTCCACGAGCCGCTCGCCCGGACCGGTCTTGAAGCTCTCGATCAAGTCGCAGAAATACCTCCCGTCATCCACGCTCTCGAACAGATACTCGTGGCCGATTCGCTGCCCGTGGGCGTTGATCAGGAACACCTTGGCGTTCGAGTAGAGGTCCATTCGAGCGATATCGCTGAACAGGACCCGGAGCGAACCGTCCGCGATCGGGATCGCCCCCCAATACAGGCTGATTGCGCCCGCGTAGCGATACACGAACCCCTCCGAATCGACTTCCACGTCCAACACGCTCGGCGAGCGAACTCCGGTCAGGGTCGCCTCGAGATTGGCGACGGCTTGCCGATAGCCCAGCTCTTCGATCAGGCCGGCGTTGGGCGTGAAGGACACCTTGGGAATACACCCGCTTGAGAAAAACAGGATCGCTAAGACGGAGAGCGAACAGGCGAAGGAGCGCTTCATTCGGGCCTCGCAAGGGCAGGAGATCGCAGGCCAGTGTAGCCTTGCAGGTGCCCCAACCCGGAGGCCCCATGCGCTCTCTGACCTTTGTGCTCTGGATCTGCCTCCTCCTAGGGACGCCGGCCTCCGCAACGCCTGGCGAGGAGGCCCCCGAGGCGGTCCGGGGAGTCACGATCTCCTGCCAAACCTGGGGCCGCGAGTGGGGCTCGGCCGAAATGCCCGGCGCTCTCGATCGGACCAAGAAAGTCGGCGGGAACTGGGTCGCGATCCACCCCTACGCGAGGATCTCGAAGGACGGCTCGCTCCGCTATCGGAACCTCGACCCCTTGAGGCCGCCGGGCTGGATCGCGCGGCCGATCGCCTGGGCCCACGAGCGGGGCCTCAGGATCCTGATCAAGCCCCACCTCGCCTATTGGGGGAGCGGCTTTAGCTGGCGCGGTGAGATCAGATTCGAGGACCCAACCGCGCGGGCTCGCTTCCACCGGGAATACGCGGCCTGGATCCTGGCCTTGGCCAAAGTCTCCAGAGGCGCGGATTCCTACTGCGTCGGAACCGAGCTCGAAGGCACGACCTCGGCCGACGCGGAGTGGAGGTCCTTGATCAAGGCGGTTCGGACGACGCTCCCCAAGGTCCCGCTGACCTATGCCGCCAACTGGGACCGCTACCAAGACGTCGGCTTCTGGGACGCGCTCGACGTGATCGGGATCCAGGCCTACTTCCCCCTCGTCGACCACGAGAACGTGCCCACCGACGCCGAACTCAGCGCCGGCTGGAAGCGAATCCTGACCGGGCTCCGGGCCTACGCGAAGAAGAGCGATCGGCCGATCGTGTTCACCGAGCTCGGCTACGACTCCAATCCGCTCGCAGCCAGCAAGCCCTGGAAGGGATCGCGCCGGCCAAGCGAGGCCGGTCGCGAGCTCCAGCGCCGCTGCCTGCGCGCGGCCCTCGAAGCCGTTGAGGCTGAGCCGAGCGTCGTCGGGCTCTTCCTCTGGAAGGACTTCGCCGGCAGCGCGCGAGGAGAGGACTTCAACGTGTTGCGCCCCGAGCTCCGACCCGTGATCCGCAAGATCTGGGGCGCCTCTCAGGATCGTTGAGCCCTCGCCAGGCGGTCCGGTTCGATATGCTCGGAGACTCGCCGGCGGACCCCAATGCCCTCCCTCAAGCCCTGCCTCGTCTCGACCGCGCTCCTCGCGCTAGCGCTCCTCGCGCCGGCCAGCGCTCAGCCGCTCGAGGGCCCCGACGGCTGGCGTCCTCCCGGGACACGAACGCGGACCGCTGCTGAGGGTCGTCGCTATCACACCGGCGTCGACGAGCTTCAGCCCACGATCGGCCGCCCGAGCGGCTTCCGCGAGCTCAGCAAGACGGAAGCCGGCGCCCTCCTGGCGCCGCTCCGCGCCGAGTTGACGACCCCCCGCTCCCTCGAATCGCTTCTGCCCGGCCTGGGCGACGTGCGCGCGGTCAACGGGCGCCTCGAGGCCGCGATCGCCCGCAGCGGCGGGTCCCTGACGCTCGAGACGATCGGCAAGGTCCACGGACTGCCGGTGCACGCGGTCCGGCTCAAGGCCGAGGCGAGCGGAGACCCCAAGCCCCGCCTCCTGCTCTTGGCCGGGGTTCACTCGGGGACCGAGAAGACCGGCTTTGAAGCGGCGACTCGCTACGTCGAAGAGTTGGCCCGGGATCCGAGCCTCCGAGCCAAGTTCGACGTCACGATCGTGCCGCTGGTGAACCCGACCGCGCTCGTGCTCGGGACGCGCGAGAACGCCAAGGGCGTCGATATCAACCGGACCTTCGTCGCGGGAGCGACGACCCCCGAGTCGAAGATCCTCGTCGACTTCGTCAAGGGGAAGACCTTCGACTTCCACATGGACCTCCACACCGCAGGTGACAAAGGCCGCGACGGGTTCTTCCTGATTCGCGGCAAGCCTGACGGGGGCCTCGGCGCGCGGATCATGAAGGCGCTCCCCTCGGCGGCGCTCCTCGACGCCCCCGGCAAGCCAGGCGAAGCGCGGGTCGGGCCCTACGTCCTCTACGGGGTCGGGCTGTCTGAGATCGAATCGATCAAGGGCACGACGATGGACCTCGTCGCCCGCGGGGGGACGCCCTACGTCTACACCTTCGAGGCGCCGACCCGCGCCGACCCCAAGGTCCAAGTCGATCTCACCATGCGCTTCATTCGCTCGGCGCTCAACAACGCGCACCGCCGCGGGGTCTTCCCGCGGGTCCGCGCCCTGACCCGAGCGCGAGCCGTCAAGAAGGCCGAGCCCGCGACCGCCAAGGCCTCCTCGCTAGACCCCTACCGCCGGGCCGACGGGACGCTCGACTGGGGCAAGCTCGGCAAGGCTCGGGCCCTGCCGGAGATCGGCGGGCTGGCCCACTTCGGGCTCGCGCTCTTCCTCAAGGAAGTCGCGGTCGTGACCGCGACGGGCGACCGCGACCGAATCGAAGAGTTCTTCGAGGGCCTCCTGACCACGGACTTCTATCGGAGCTACGGGCTCTTTGTGGCAGGCGCTCGCCTCGGCGAGATCGGCTACACCCGCGCGCTGCAGCGCTTCGTCAAGCCAGGGTTCGTGAACGGAATCCTCAAGACGAACCTCGTCCTGGCGGCGGGCATTGCGCTCCCCCAAGTCGTCGACGGAACCTTCAGCGGGCGCGGGTTTGCGATCACGCTCGGCTCGCTCGGACTCTCGATCGCAGCCGTTCGGGCCGGCGTCCGTGGGATCTCCTGGGTCCGCGGCCTCGAGACCGCGCGCGGGACGGGCCTCCTGAGCCGGGTTGGGCTGACGCGCCTGGGCAAAGTCGGCGGCTGGGTCTACACGGCCGCCGAGCTGGCGGTCGTGCTCTACTTCGCCGAGGAGTTGGAGGAGCGCGCGAGCGACTACGTCCAGCTCCGAGACGCGCGCCGGTCCCTCCAAAAGTCGTCTGAGGACTTGATCGCGGCGAGCGCCGACCCCAAGGTGACGCCGGCCAGCCTCGAGGCTGCCCTCAAAGCCGCGGGCACGGCCTGGGCCGACTACCGCAACTTCCTCTACACCCCGCTCCAGAGCCACGAGCTAATGCTCGCGGCGCGCCTCGAGCGCCACGCGACCCAAGCCAAGGTCCTGGCCGACCGACGTCGCGCGACCCTCGAGCGGATCCAAACTCGAGCCGCGCTGCGCGCCAACGTCGAGCGACGCTACGGCTCCCTCGAGGGCTACGCGAAGGCTCGCCTGCGCGCGGACGAGGCCGAGCTTCAAGCCAAAGTCGACGGCCTCTTGACGAGGGCCGCCCTCGAGCGAGAACAGCTCTGGAAGGAGGTCTACGAGGGAGAGCGCCGCAAAGAAGCGCTCTTGGCCAACGTGGCCGACCTCCCCTGGCTGCTGGCTGGCGCTCGCAGAGGCGCCGTCGGAGACCCGTTCGGCGCGCGCGAAGACGCCTTCGCCCGCTGGGGTCGAAACCGCGCGAGCGAGAAGCTGCGCGACGCCCTGCGCGGCGTGTCGAGCAACCGGCTCCAGGCCTATCAAGACGAGCGAGCGCTCTACAGCGCGCTCTCTACCTCGCTTGCAGGGCGCACTGAGCTGATCGCGCGAGTCCAAGCCGCGAGCGAGCGCGCCCAGCGGATCGCCGACGCGGACCGGGCGTTGAGCGGGCTTGAGAAGCGCGCCGGCATGACCAAGCGCTTGCAGGGAGTCGGATCGTCCGGCGGCGACTGAGGGCGCCCAGCCTGGCGATTCACGGGCATGTTTCAGGCACGGACGGCTGTCGTAAAACCGGCGATCGCGGCGCGGAGATTGGGGAGGCTCCTGAGAGGCCGATTGGCACAGCCTCGGGGGCGGGCGGGGGCACAGCTCCTGACGTTGACA
>JAESQQ010000978.1 GCA_016765095.1 Planctomycetota bacterium
CGGCCGCCAGGACGACCGCCAGGCTCGCGAGCCCGACGAGAATGGCGAGCAGGCCGCGGGGGACCCGGGCCGGCTGAGCGTCGCCCGCGAGGTAAGTCGTGAGCGCCGCCGCGAAGGACGCGCCCGTCGGGTAACGCTCGCCGGGGTCGAGCCGGAGGGCCCGGAGGCAGATTCGCTCGATTTCGCGAGGGAGCTCCGGCGCGAGGGTTCGAGGGGAGCGGACCGGCTTTCGGGCCGCGCTGAGGAGCTCCATTGGGCTCTCGGCTTCGAAGGGGAGTCGGTCTGTGAGCGCCTCAAAGAGGAGCGCTCCGAGCGCCCAGACGTCGGAGGGCGGCCCGATCTTGTCCCGCTCGCTGTAGAGCTGCTCGGGCGACATGTAGAGCGGCGTCCCGACCCAGGCTCCGGTCGCGGTCAGACGCTCCATGTTCTCTCCGGTCGCGACCCCAAAGTCTGCGACGCGAAGGCGCCCCGCGACGTCGATCAGGAGGTTGCTCGGCTTGAGGTCACGGTGCACGAGGCCCTGCTCGTGGGCGTATCCGACCGCCTCGGCCGCTTGCCGGATCAAGTCCAATCGCTCGAGGAGGGGCGCGGTCTGAAACACTTCGGCGAGGGTCCTCGCCGACTCGATCAACTCGCAGACGAGGAACGGAACCCTCCCCTCGACGCCGAACGAGTGGACCTTGAGGACGCCCGGGTGGTCGAGTCGGGCGGTGACCTCCGCCTCGCGTTCGAAGCGCTTGGCCTTCACCTCGTCGACCTTGTGGAGGACTTTGAGGGCGACGTCGCGCCCGAGCGCCTCGTCGAAGGCGCGGTAGACCGCACCTGCCGCCCCCTCACCGAGGCGTCCTTGGAGTTGATAGCGACCAAACTTCACGAGGGATTGTGGTCGCGCGCAGCGACGCAAACAAGCGGCCTCGAACCGAGCGGGCTACTTCGGAGCTTGCGCGTCGAGGCGCTTGGTCAAGTAGAGCTCGGCGGCGCGATAAGACGAGCGGACCATAGGTCCCGAGGCGACGTATTCGAAGCCGACTTCACGCGCCAGCTCGCCGTATTCCTCGAAGCGCTCGGGGGTCACGAACTCCTCGACGGCGAGGTGCTTGCTCGTCGGGCGGAGATACTGGCCGAGGGTCACCACGTCGACGCCTGCCCCGCGGAGGTCGCGGAAGGTCTGGACGAGCTGCGCTTCGGTCTCGCCGAGGCCGAGCATGATCGAGCTCTTGGTCAGCCCCTCTGGCGCGAGGTCCTTCGCGAACTGGAGCACGTCGAGGGTCTGTCGATACCCGCAGCGCGGGTCCCGGACGCCTGGAGTCAGGGCTTCGACCGTCTCTATGTTGTGCGCGAACACGGCGGGGCGGGCGGCTTGAATCCGCTCGATCGCGGCGCGCTGGCCTTGGAAGTCGCCGACGAGGGTCTCGACCAGGAGGGTCGGCTGACGGCGCGCGAGCTCTTCGACGCAGCGGGCGACGTGGTCGGCGCCTCCGTCGGGGAGATCGTCGCGATCGACCATCGTCAACACGACGTAGCGAAGCGCGAGCTCGGAGAGGAGCTCGGCCAAGTGCTCGGGCTCTTTGGGATCGGGAGCGGGCGGCGTCTTGAGGGTTCGCACGGCGCAGAACCGGCAGCCCCGGGTGCAGATTTCGCCCAGGAGCATGACCGTCGCGGTCCCGTCCGCCCAGCACTCGTGGACGTTTGGGCAGCGGGCCTGCTCGCAGACCGTGGCTAAGTTTCGCTCGCGAAGGAGAGTCTTGAGGCGAGCGTA
Source organism: Planctomycetota bacterium (assembly GCA_016765095.1). Classification (GTDB taxonomy): domain Bacteria; phylum Planctomycetota; class J058; order J058; family J058; genus NORP233. The sequence goes on from JAESQQ010000978.1 coordinate 1,760, forward strand.
TTCTCCGCCGCCGGGTGGCCGGGTCTTGATCCAGCTGGGGAGGCGTCGACGGGCTTTGCCCGCCCGGGGGAGCGTCCGCGGCTCGTTCACGCTGCGACGAGGGGCCTTAGGAGCGTCGCCAGAGTCTCGTCCTGGAGCGGCTTCTCGAGGAAGTCGGCTCCCAGCGTCTTGGCACGGTCGCGGGTCTCGGCGTTGACGCGGCAGGAGTAGACGAAGCGCGCCGGGCCGTCGCTGGGGAGCGACTCCAAGAGCGAGAACCCGTCTCCGTCGGGGAGGAGCAGGTCACAGAACACGCCGGACCAGGGCCCCGCGGCGAGCGCTTCACGCGCTCGCGAGAGGTTGGGAACCTCCACGACCTCGCAGGTTCCCAAGGCCTCGAGGGCTGCCCGGAGGCGGAGCCGCGAGATGCGGGCGTCGTCGATAATCAGATAGCGTTGAGTCATGGCCTTGGCCGGCCTCCTTGAGACGCCGTAAGTATAGGGAGAAGTGCTGGATCTCCCGACCCAGAGCGAGTTTTTTGAGCGGGCTATTCGCCGCTCAGGAGGGTCTTGACCCGAGCTAGACCCTCGCGGAGCTCGTCGTCGGCTAGCGCGTAGGAGAAGCGGAGGTGGTTGTCCGCTCCAAAGGCTACGCCGGGAACCGCTGCCACGTTGATCTTGTCGAGGAGCAGTTCGGAGAGGCTGAGGCTGCCCGTGATCTTCTCCCCCGCGATCGTCTTGCCGAAGTAGGCGCTGAAGTCGGGGAACACGTAGAACGCACCTTGAGCGTTGGGGACGACGACGTCGGGGATTTCGCTCAGGAGTGACTTCGCGAGGGCGCAGCGGCGCTCGAAGGCCTGGCGCATGCGCTCGGCGTCTTCGGCAGCCCCGTCGAGGGCGGCCGCAGCGGCGGCCTGCGCAATCGCGCAGGCTCCGCTCGTGGACTGACCTTGGAGCTTGGCGGCGGCCTTGATCAGGGTGGGAGGACCGACCGCGTAGCCGATCCGCCAGCCAGTCATGGCGTAGACCTTGCTGACGCCGTCGACGAGGACCACCCCCTCGGCGAGGCGAGGATCCGAGACGGCGAACGCGCTCTCGTGCTTGGCGTTGCCGTAGATCAGTCCGCCGTAGATCTCGTCAGAGATCAGGACCACGCCTCGGTCGAGGCAGAGGGTCACGATCGCCTCGAGGTCGGCTTTCGCGATGATCGAGCCGGTCGGGTTGCTCGGGCTGTTGAGGATCAGAGCCTTGGTCTTGGGTCCGATCGCGGCCTCCACGTCCGCGGGGGAGAGGCGGAAGTCGTCCGCAGCGCGGGTCTGGATCGCGACGCCTCGGCCGCCCGCGAGCTGAACCATAGCGGGGTAGCTGACCCAGTAGGGGGCGGCGTAGAGGACCTCGTCGCCGGGGTCGACCAGCGCGTGGATCAGGTTGTAGAGGACCTGCTTGGCTCCCGTGCTGACCAGGACGCGGTCTGGGGTTGCGGTGTGCCCCGTTTCGCGTTCGACCCGCCGGAGAACGGCCGCCTTGAGGGCCGCGGTCCCGGGGACAGGGGGGTAGTGAGTCTGGCCGGCGTCGATCGCCGCCTTGGCAGCCTCTCCAACGCTGTGGGGGCTCGTGAAGTCAGGCTCGCCCGCGCTGAAGCTGATCACGGGCTTGCCCTCAGCCTTGAGGGCCTTGGCACGCGCCGCCAGAGCGAGGGTCTGGCTGGCTGGAAGTTCGAGGACGCGCCGGGAGAGGCGGATAGCAGAGGTCGCAGCTTGGGTCATCGGTGGCTCCTGAGGCCGGGAATGGTAAGGGATTCCTCCCCGCTGAGAAGCCCGACCTCGGCGCCTGCTCGGCGCCCGGGCGGACCTGAGGGGGATCCCGGGGATCGACGCACCAGTGCTTGACGGCCCACCC
>JAESQQ010000979.1 GCA_016765095.1 Planctomycetota bacterium
CCCACGATCGGCGGCTTCGCGCCGACGGCGGCGGGCGCCAACAACACGGTCACGATCACGGGCACGAACCTCTCCGGCGCGACCTCGGTCACCTTCGGCGGCGGCCCGATCGCGGCGATCACGACCAACACCGCGACCCAGATCACGGCCACGGTCCCCGCCGGCTCGGCCAGCGGCTCGGTCGTCGTGATCAATCCGGGCGGCACCGCGACCTCGCCCGGCTTCACCTTCATTGCGGCCCCCACGATCGGCGGCTTCGCGCCGCCGGCGGCCGGCGCCAACACGACGGTCACGATCACGGGCACCAACCTCTCGAGCGCAACCTCGGTCACCTTCGGCGGCGGCCCAATCGCTGCGATCACGAGCAACAGCCCGACTCAGATCTTGGCGACGGTCCCGGCCGGCTCGGCCAGCGGCTCGGTCGCTGTGATCACGTCCGGCGGAACCGCGACCTCGCCTGGCTTCACCTTCATTCCCGCGCCCACGATCACCCTCTTCGCGCCGACCGTCGCGGCGATCGGCTCTACGGTCACGATCACGGGCACCAACCTCTCCAACGCGAGCTCGGTCACCTTCGGCGCCGGCCCGATCGCGGCGATCACGACCAACACCGCGACTCAGATCACAGCCACTGTCCCCGCCGGCTCGACCACAGGCTCGGTCGTCGTGATCAATCCCGGCGGCACCGCGACCTCGCCCGGCTTCGCTCTGCCAGCGCCGGACAGCCTTGAGTTCTTCGTCCAACCCTCGGGTGGAATCGCGGGCGCGCCGAACTCGGCGTTCCAGGTCCGGATCCTCGACAACTTGGGCAACCTAGCCCCGCTCACCACGGGAACAGTCACGCTCGCGTTTGTTAACAACCCGACCTTGGCGACCCTCAACGGCACGATCGTGGCCGTGACCAGCGGCGGAGTCGCGACCTTCAACAACGTCGTGATCAACACCTCGGGCGCGGGCTACACCCTCGGCGCGACCACCGCCGGGCTAACCAGCGCGACCAGCGCGGGCTTCAACATTACGCACGCGGCGCCGAGCCAGCTAGCGTTTACGACCAGCCCCCTAAACGGCACCGCTGGAGTCGCCCAGGGCGTCGTGGTCGAAGTTCGTGACGCCTTTAGCAACGTCGCGACCCTCGACTCGGGGACGCTGATCAACTACGGAATCGGTTTGAACCCTGGCGGCTCGAGCCTGAGCGGGGTGACCAGCGGCTCGACGATCGCCGGCATAGCCACGGGCAGCCTGAGCTTCGACAAGGTCGGCGTCGGCTACACCCTGACCGCGAGCACCGCCGGCCTGACCACCGCCACCACGACGACCTTCGACATTCAGGCGGCCGGACCGGATCGCCTGACCTTCGTTCAGCAGCCCAGCAACTCCTCGGCCGGGATCCCGATCGCGCCTGCGATCACGGTCCGACTCGACGACGCGTTCGGAAACCAGACCAGCAGCGCGGCGGTGATCTCGCTCTCGATCCTCAACAACCCCGGCGGCGCGATCCTGGGTGGCACAGCGGGCCAGCCGGCCACAGCCGGCCTGGCGACCTTTGGCGACTTGACCCTCGATCGCCCTGGAGTTGGCTACACCCTCTCCGCGACCAGCGCGGCGGTCGGCACGGCCACGATCAGCCTGGCCTTCAACAACGTCGCGGGCCCGGCGGCCAATCTGGCGATCGTTCAGCAGCCTGCGCCGAACATTCCAGTCATTGCGCCGATCACGACCGCCGTGATCGTGGCCGTCACCGACGCTGGAGGCAACGTCGTGCTCGCGGACAACGGACGCTCGATCACGGTCGCGATCGGCAACAACCCGGGCGCCGCGACCCTCTCGGGGACGACCGCTCAGGTCAACAGCGCTGGGCTGGCGGTCTTCCCTGACCTCAGCTTGGACAACCCGGGCGTGGGCTACACGCTCTCGTTCTCGAGCGTTGGCCTGGTGAGCACAGCGACGACCGCCTTCAACGCGAACCTTCGCCGGCTGGTGTTCATTGTTCAGCCGACCAACTCGGACGCGGTGACCCCGCTGGCCCCCACGGTCACGGTGGCCTTCCAGGACACCCTCGGAAACCCGCTCAACACGACCGACCCGATCAGCGTCGCGCTCGTGAGCTCTGGGACCCTGAGCGGGACCACGAACGCGGCGGCGATCGCGGGAGTCACGAGCTTCGGCGGGCTCCAGGTCCAGACCACAGGTGCGCAGCAACTGACCGCGACCGCGGCCAGCTCGGCCCCCCAGCTCAGCAACGTGTTCACGATCACGGCTGGCCCACCGACCCAACTGGCCTTCACGAGCCAGCCCAGCACGATCGTGGTCAACGCTGGCCTTCCGGCGGTCGTGGTGGAGCTTCGCGACGCGCTGGGCAACGTCGCGCCCGTCAGCACGACGGTCACGGTGTCCCTCCTCAACGGGAGCGGACTGAGCGGCACACTCGGCCAACTCAGCGCGGGCGGCGTCGCGACCTTCCCCGACCTCAACGTCAGTCAAGTCGGCAACGGTCGCCAGTTGAGCGCCTCGGTGGCAGGGATCACCTCGCTGAACTCGACCTCCTTCAATATCCTCGCGCCAGCACCCACGATCGTCTCGGTCACGCCGACCAGCTCCTCAGCGGACGGCAGCAACGGTCAGGGCGGGCAGACCTTCGTCGAGATCAAGGGCACCAACTTCTTCCTGCCCATGACGGCCATGATCGGCGGCTCTGAGCTTCGCAATCTCGCGGTCATTGCCTCGGACACGATCACCGGAGACCTCGCGGGCGGACCCGCGCTGCCCGGCCAGGCTGACGTGGTCGTGGCCAACGCCGCGGGCTCCGACGTCTTGGTCAACGGGTTCACCTTCTTGAGCAGCTGGATTCCCTGCAACACCGGCATGACCGGCGGGACCTTCTTCGGAGTCAGCCGGTTGACCTCAAGCGCGACGACGCTCTTCTTGGGTGGCCAGAAGAGCGGCGTCTTCAAGAGCACGGACGCCGGAACGACTTGGACTCGAACCAAGAACGGTCCTGTGGGGATTGGTGGGATCACCTTCGATCCGGCCGACGCCTCCGTCGGCTATGCCAGCGTCGCCAGCAACACCAGCAACTTGGTCTTCCAGACGCTGGACGGGGCCCAGACTTGGCGAGCGATCGGGGCGGTCGGCGACGGCAGCAAGGAGATCAGCAGCGTCGTCGTGGACCCCACCGACTCGAGCGTGATCTACGTGACCACGGGTGAGCGGCAGCCTGGGTTTGGCCTCTTCAAGTCCGTGGACGGAGGCGCCTCGTTCGCCGCGATCGGCACGGGCACTCTCCCCGGCGACATGACGACCCGGGGCGGGGCCTTGGCGATCGACCCCACCAACACTCAGATCCTGTTCGTGGCGCACACCACGGGCAACCAGGGCCTACCGACCGCCAGCCAAGGGCTCTACACGTCCACCGACGGCGGCGCCACTTGGTCGGCTGTGGGAACGGCCGTCTTCGACTTCATTCACTCGATCGCGATCGATCCCCAAAACACACAGATCATTTACCTCGGGATCAGGGGGACGGGCGTCTACAAGTCCACCGACGGAGGCGCGACCTTCTCGGCGATCAACACCAACCTCGGCGCGGACCTAGAGGTGGAGAGCGTCGTGATCCACCCCACGACGGGCGTGCTCTACACGAGCCTCCGCGACAGCGGCGTCTATCGGAGCAACGACGCGGGCGCGACCTGGACGCTCAAGAGCACCGGCCTAACGGACCTCAGCAACGGCCTGACCACAGACATTGCCGAGGTCCTTCGCCTGACGCTCGGCCCAGGGAACGAGGTCTGGGTCGGAAGCTTCGGACAGGGCGTTTTCCGCAGCACTGACAACGGCGACAACTGGGCGCAGATCAACACGGGCCTGGAGGGAGTCCTCAACGTCATGAACGTGCTCCACGACCCGGTCAGCTCGGGGCGGATCATTGCCGCGACCCAGGGTCGCGGGATCCTCCGCTCGCTCGACGGCGGCTCGAGCTGGCAGACCCGGAACACGAACCTGCAAGACCTGCACGTGTTCAACAAGCGCTCGGTGGCCATGGACCCGCAGAACCCTCAGGTCCTGTGGTTCGCCACGGAGGACTCGGGGATCTTCAGGTCCCTCGACGACGGGGGCAACTGGACGAACACCCAAAGCCTCCCGATCCCGGCTCTCGCACAGCACTCGGCGATCGCGGCTGTCGGGAGCACCGTCTACGTCGCGTCGGACGCGAACCTCGTGCACGTCTCCTTGGACGGAGGCGGGACGTGGGCTCTCGCCAACACGAACCTGCCCGCAGGCTCTGGGATCACCGCCCTGGTGATCAACCGGGACAACGCGAACGTCGCCTACGCGACCTTTGGCGGGTTCAACCCTGGCATGGGGATCTGGAAGACGGTCAACGGCGGCACGACGTGGACCCAACTCGTCAACGGCCCCTTGCTCGCCAACGGGCAAGTCTCTGACCTGATTCAGGACCCCGTGTTCGCCAACCGGCTCTACGCGTCGGTCAACGGGATCCAGCCCCTCGTCTCCGACGACGCGGGCGCGACCTGGGCGGCCCTCAACTCGACGCTGACCTCGGGCTTCTCGGCGGCCGTGACCGTGCCCGCGAGCAATCCCCTCAAGATCTACGCCACTCAAGGCAACGACGTGGACAGCAGCAACGACGGCGGCGCGAACTGGAACAACACCTTCGGCTCGGGCCTCCCTCAAGGCCCCGCCGGGCTCGCGGTCGACAACCTCCAAGAGGACGTCGTCTTCGCCTGCTTCGGCTTCGGTGGGAGCGGCGTCTGGAAGACCAACACTGGGGGAGCCTCGGTCGCGGACGTGATCAGCATTACGAGCATTTCGACCGCGACCGACCCGACGGACGACAACACGGGCCAGGTCATGACCCTGAGCGGGACCGGCTTCACCTCGAATACCCAGGTCTTTGTGGGTGGCGTCCCGGCCGCGATCCTTTCGATCACCCCGACCTCGATCACCTTCATGACCCCCAACGGCCAACCTGCCGGGATCTACGACATTAGCGTCAACTCACCCAACGGGAACTCGGTCCTCGTCGGCGCCCTCGGGATCGGGACCGGAGTCAGCGTGGTGTCTCCGAACATTGCCACCAGCAGCGGGCGCAACCCGCTCGTGGGCAGCACCCAATTCCCCCCGATCCGAATCGAGGTCCACGGTCTGAACCTGACGGGTCCGGTCGGGATCTCGATCGGCGGACGGAGCCTGAGCAACGTCGCGCTCGTCGACAGCACGACGATCGCGGGCGACATGGAGGCCCAGCCCGGCGAGCTGACTTGGATCCAGCCAGGCGTCTACCACGTGACGGTTTCGCACGGCCTCGGGACGCACACGCTCTTCAACGCGTTCACCGTCGCGGACACCTACATAACGACGCACGCCAACATGCAGGGCGGCGGTGGCAGTGGGGCCCAGATAGTCGCCGATCAGACGACGCCCAACGTCGCCTACTACCTGACCCAGGGCGACTTGTATCGCAGCCTAGACGCCGGCAACAACTGGTCCAGGCTCTCGACTCCCACGGACTTCCTGACATTCAGCGTGGCTGCGACCACGGGCACGCTCTATGCGTCGGGCACGCAGAACGAATGCTTCAAGTCGACCGACAAGGGCGTGACCTGGGCGCAAGTTGGCGTCGTCGGGGCTGTTTCGGTCTTGCGTCTGACGGTTGACCAACCAACGACCAGATCATTTACGCGGGCACTGGGTCTTTCATAGACGGTGCCGGCGTGTTCAAGACCACCGACGGTGGCGCAAGCTGGGCTCACGTCAGCAGCGGAACCCTCCTGCCTGCGGACGCCACGGTCAAGGCGCTGACGGTCGACCCGCTGACGCCGACTCGCGTCTACGCGTCGGACGCGACGCCTGACGGCACGGGGGTTCCAGGCACCGGGCTCTACGTCAGCAACGACAGCGGCGCGACCTGGGCCTTGCTCGCCAACACCGCCGCGTTCACCGATATCACCGACGTGGTCGTTGACCCCAGCAACTCGGCGAACGTGTTCCTGTGCGGCCTGCAAGGCCTGGGAGTCCAAAGGAGCACGGACACCGGAGCCACCTGGGCCGCGATCAACACGGGCCTGGCTGACCTCTGGCTGACCTCCTTGGCCATGGACCCGCTCAACACCAGCGTTCTCTACGTGGGCGGCGACGACATAGGCGGCGTCTACAAGACCACGAACGCCCAAGGCGGGACCCCGACCTGGACCACTCAAACAAATGGACTGAGCGACCCCAGCACGGGGGGCCCGACGCCGGTCTATGTCCGTAACGTCTCCGTCGGCCCTGGCGGGAACCAGATCTATGTCGCGGCCTTCGACGCGCCCTACGTCAGCCTGAACGCGGCGGGCCTGTTCGCTCAAAGGATCAATGGCCTCAAGGCCGTCCGCTTCGGGCAGATCCTCCCGGGCGGGGCGAACACGTTTTACGCCGCGACGGGCTCTGGCGTCTGGCGCACGACGGACAACGGCAGCTCTTGGCAACGCCGAAACACCGGCCTCCCGATCGTCGAATTCCTATTCGACCGCTGCATGACCGTGAACCCGGCCACCCCGACCACGCTCTACATTGCGTCCGAAGAGCCCTCTGGCCCCAACGGCGGAATCTGGAAGTCGACCGACGGCGGCGGGACTTGGTCCCAATCGACGACGGGCGCGATCTCGACCCAGACGATCGGGGACTTCAAGCGTCTGTCTCATGGCCCGGCCAACGCCGTCTGGGCCTCCTCGAACCAGGGTCCGATCGTTTTCACGACCAACGGGGGCGCTGTCTGGAACGTGGTCGCGATCGCGCCGGTCGCGACCGCGAGCACCGTCGGCCCCAACGCGCTGACCGCCGACCCCGCCGCGGCCGGCACGGCCTACGTGGGCTTTGGCGGCTTCGGGAGCCCGATCGGCGGGCTCTACAAGACGACCGACAGCGGGGCGAGCTGGACTGAGCTCGGCACTGGAGCCAACGGCCTGCCCTCTGGAATCGCGATCAACGACATCTTCGTTCACCCCGCAGCGCCCAGCGGGGTCCTTGTGACGACGCAAAACGCGACCTTCCGCTCAATCGACGGAGGGGCGACCTGGATCCAACTGATCAACTCCCCCTTGAACCCGAACGCAGTCGTCCATGAGCCTGGAACCGGCTTCCCCGGAACGATCTACATGGGGAGCGGCTTCGGTATATCCAAGTCGACGGACAACGGAGACTCTTGGAACGCCCCGTCTCTGCCGTCACAGGTTGCGACGACCGATGGTTCGGGGATCGTCCTCGGGCTGACTGGCGTTCGCTTGCTCGCGGTCAACGGAGCCACGGTGATCGGCACGGCCGGCACCGAGACGGGCGGTGCTCGCCCTGGCTTTGTCGTCAACGCCAACCCGACTGCGGCCCCGGTGGTCAAGATCATAGGCGGCGTGGTCGGCTCACCGAGCAGCGTCGCGGGTGGATCGTTCACGGTCAACGGGTTCGGCTTCCACCGGGGCGGGCTAGACATTCGCCTCAACGGGACGCCGATCGCGATCCCCTCGATCACCGGAAGCCAGATCCAGGCCACGGTTGGTCCCGGCCAGTTCGCGCCGGGGACCTACACGCTCACGATCGCGCACATAAACGCGCCGGGCGGCGTCTTGATCCTCTCCAACGCCGTCACGATCGCCCCCTAGGTCGCGCCATGAACTTCGAACGACGACGGCTCTTTGGCCGGAAGGTCACTCCAGCGCTCGTGGCGGTCCCCGTCGCGTTGCTCGTGGGGCTGGGTTGCCTCCAGCTCCTAGACGGGAACGGCGACTCCGCAGACGTGGAGACCGTAGCTCGACGCGCGGCCCCTCGAGCTGCGCTCCCTCGCCGAGCCGCCGCGCTCACGCCGACGCTCGCGCTCGTGCCCGCGGCTCCGCCTGAGCAAGTCTCCGAGGCGGGACCCGGGGTCGACATGCCCTTCAAGGACTGGAAGCAGAAGCGGATCACGCGACAGGAGTGGGAGCAGAAGCAGCTCGAGCAGGCGATTCATAAGGCTCGGCAGAAGGCGCGCCCTGCGTGGACGAGCAAGAACGTGTTCGCGCTCTCCAAGGAGCTCCAAGAGCTGGACCGCCTGTCTGCCCAGCGCTTGCTCGCGAGTCGATTCGGCGAGACGGAGCCCAACAGCCCCCAACGGGTGGGCCTCCATAAGGTCGATTACCAGCTCGGCCTGGACGCCTGGAAGCTCCACATTGGCGGCGTCAAGCCCGTCCTCGCCTGGGCCAATCAGAAGACCGAGCCGCGCCACTCCTTGGAGCCGAACCAGGTCCGGGCCTTCGCGCGCCACAAGCGGCGGCGGGCCAAGCGGGAGCGTCAGCAGCGGCAGGCTCTGGCGCAGTAGCGTCGGTCTCGCGGAGTTAGTTGGTCTATTGGTCTAGACCGGCCGGCGCCACGGCTCCCCGCTATGGGAAGCAGCGGGGGTCGAACTCTCGTCTTCTACACCACCAGAGCCTTAAACCCCGAATCGTCGCCCATGTGGATGAAGATCCTCCCCTCCAAGCCGCCGTCCTCGCGGAGCACAGCCCAACCGCGCCCGGTCGTGTCGTCACCGCCGCCATGGTCTCGACCCACCCACGACCACTCCACAGCCAATTCGCCGTCGCGAGTTATCTCCCGGTAGTCCATCCACCCCCGGATGTAGCCGAACTGGAACCGCCCGCTGCCGTCCTCTCCGAGCGTGACGTGAGCCTGAACCTCCTCGTTGAAGCTCCACCATCGTCTGCTGATTGGCCGGTAGATCGAGGTCGGCGACCTCCAATATCTCCCGCTTCGCTGCCTCGATACTCCCAAGCTTGACGTAGCACTGCGAGAGCAAAAGTCCGGCTGAGACCTTGGTGATTAGGTCCTCCGTGCCCTTAGCCGCTTCCAGGTGCGGGATCGCTTCCTCGGCCTTGTCGGCGTCCTCGAAGAGGAGCTGACCCGCTTCGAGGCGGAGAGCATGGTTCTTCGGGCGAGCCTTGGCGGCGGCGAGGAGCTTGTGAAGAGAGGGAGTTTGATTTGGCTTGGTTGACATGACGACGATTGGATTCTACGGAGGGGCAAAGGCGATGCCGGAGCGGTGGTTTCTCCACAAGCTCTCTTCGAGGTCGACATCGCTGGGGTTGTTGGGTCAACTGCGCCGGCAGTCAGAACCTCAATCGGCGCCCTTCGGGTGCCGAGGGTAGACGAGACTCTGCCGGTCGGGTCCCCTGACAACGCTAGAGGTGGAGGAGAACAAGGCTCGACCCTTCAAGAGGCAACCCGGACCGCTTGTACCGGCAAAGCCGTGGGACGGGTCACCTGTGGAGGGGCGCCCAAGTGCGCTTAGCGCACGCGGTGGGCGAGGGCACCCCGGTCGGTGAGCTGTTGGAGGATCAGGCCCGCCTTCTTGCGAATCGCGGCGTTGGGGTCCTCCTCCTCAAGCTTGGTCAGGTGAGGGACGAGCCACTCGGGGTTCGCGGCCCCGCCGATCGCGCTAATCACCAACAGCCGCTCAGCGAGTGGAGCCTTGGGTCCAATCGCCACTAGGATCCGCTTCCGCGCCGGCGCGTCGTCGTGCTTGCGGACGAGCGAGGCGAGAAGCACCGGCCGCAGGGTGATCGCGCTCTTGTCCTTGCTTGGGTCGAGCTTGGCGAGGCTCGCGAGGAGGGTCACCGAACCGGAGTTCTGCTCTAAGGCTTGGAGAGCCTTGACCCGCTCGCCAAGGCCACGCTTGGTGTCGTCGACGTGCGCAGAGAGCTGCTCTCTAGTAGGCGCAAGCTCCTTGACAGAGGGGCCCCTCGGCCGAACAGAGGCCGCATTCTCCGTGTGGGAGCTCGCCTTGCGGGAAGGCGCCTTCCTGCCGACTGGAGAATACGGCTTCGCGGCCTTAACCTGCTCCCCCGCCGGGCGGGACGGCTCCAGGAGGAGTCTTCCTACTAGCAAGGCGAGAGGGAGAGCGACGAGTGGGCCTGCGAGGAGGACCTTCCAGCGTCGGATGCGATATCCCAAGGGCACCTACCTAGCGCAACCAGACCGTAGCGACGTTGGTTCCAACCCCACCACCGCCAGTCGCGGCGATGTCGAGGTTGCCCCCAGCGTCGAAGGTCCCAACGACCACCGAGCGAACGTTTTGCCGATCGACCAAGGTCAAGACCTTGGTGAAGACGAGCCCGCTCTGTCCTGCGTAAATGGTGACGCCAGCGTCGCTCGGGGTCACGAGATCTGGGATCCCGTCTCCAGTGACGTCGCCCACGGCGGCGCGAGTGTTCTCAGGAGGACTCGAACTGGCAGCCGAAACGAGAAGCGTCGGGTTGGCAAGGACTCCTGCTGTGTTAATGCAGGCGTAGAAATCGGTGCCGCCGCCAAGGTTCTGGTATCCGACCAGACCGTCAAGGTCTCCGTCACCGTCGATGTCAACGAGTTCGACATACCTGGATCGCTTCCCAGCGGGGCCCGTCAACGAGGTCTCAGCGTCGAAGGTCCCGAGCACCGACTGAGTCACGAAGATGACCTCCGCCGTGTCGGTCGCGATGAGCAGGTCCGTGTTGCCGTCAGGAACAGCCGGGGAGAAGTCACCCGCAGCGAGCGCGAAGACATTCGCGGTCGTCCCGCTGGCGGTCTCGGGGAAGAACCGACCACCGCCGGTCCCGTCGTAGGTGCCGAGGTTGGCGGTCGCGTTGGAGTCAGAAACGATGTCCAAGCCCGCCGTGGCAGTGTGAGTCTCGATAACAGTGCTCGTCCCCTGCAGGGCGGCTGTGACACCCGTCATGGCGCCAGTCGTGTAGTCGATCGTGTAGGTCCCAGCTCCATTCGGCAGGATCGGGTTGCCACCGTTGCTAGTGCCAATCAGAAAGCCCAGGCCGTTGTCCGTGATCGTCTGGCCGAGGGGGCCAGCAGCGTCAGTCACTGTGATCGAGAGCGTCCCGGGGACAATGCCTCCCACAAGCGACGTGGTCAGTCCCGTAGCGAGGTCCATAGTCGCAGCCGGCACGCTGCCATGCAAAGTGTTGGGGCCCTTCAACGTAGCGGAGTTGAAGAAGGTCCCGATCTGGGCGGTTCTCGCCCCGGTCGCCTTGAGGGGCGAAGCAATCAGGGTGTTCGTTCCGTCATAGACGCGGTGTGGGCTCGCTGCATTGCTATCGGAAATGACGAAGTCTGGATTCCCGGCGCCGTCGATGTCCCCAACCGCTAGGTGCTGAGGATTGACTGTTCCGGCCGGCAGATTAATGGTCGCTCCAGGTTGGCTAAAGATGCCCCCGGTGTTTCGGAGGTCGAAGATCTGCCCTTGGTTCCCGACCCCACCGTCCTCGTCCAAGATCATCAGGTCGAGGTCGGTGTCTCCGTCTCGGTCGAACGCCACGATATGGCGGATCGAGGATCCAGCATTGAGGCCGGTCACATTCGCGGCCGTGAAGGCCAGCGCGACGTTGAACGCGGTGGACTCGGTTGGAGTGATCCCGCCGCTGTAGGCCACGATCGTGTAGCCCGTACCAAGTTGGGACATGGTCAGGCCAGCGAAGGTCGCCAGGCCTGTCGCTGGATTGACGGTGGCCGTTCGCGTCCCACCGAGCACCGCTCCTCCCGGGTTGACACCCAGGTCGAGGGTGATCAAGTCGCCCGAGCCCAGCTCGATCGCGCCCGTGGCGTCTAGGAGCGCTACGATCACGCTCGCGAGAGCGCCTGGCGCACCAGTGGCTGGCTGCACAGCCCCTGCCGCAGTGAAGGACAGGGTTCGAGATCCGCCGCCCGCTGGCGAGGTGACATTGAACGCGTTGCTCTCGACTGGCACTAGGCCTGAGGTGAGAGCCCAAAGCGTATAGCCCGTCCCAGGCTGGGAGAGCGTGACGCTTCCAAAAGTGGCCGTGCCACTCGCGGTCACGACGGTCGAGTTTCCGCCAAGAATCGCACCGCCAGGATTGTTACCGACGATCAAGGTGACCCCAGTGCTGGTCGTGACGGGTCGGCCGAGACCGTCCAGGACCTCGACGGCGACCGTCGGCGCGAAGGCCGTGTTCGTGACCACGTTGCTCGGCTGGCCCAAGGGCCCCGGTGCCGCCGGCCGGAACTGGATCGTGGTCGCCCTCGAGCTCTGAACCGTGAAGAGTTGGCTGGTGGTTCCCGTCACCCCGTTGGCCGTAAAGGCCAACCCGTATCCAGCGCCCACCTTGTCGATGCTGATTCCTGAGAAGGTCGCCACGCCCAGGGGACCAGCACCAGTTGTCAAAGCGACGAGGGTCCCGGAGAGGGTTCCACCAGCCGGGTTGGCTCCGATCGAGAGGTAGACCGGAACACCGTTCACAGGATTGCCCGCGCCGTCTAGGACGCGAACCGTGATCGAGGCGAAACCGCCGCCAGAGCCTGCCGCCTGGGAGTCGATCGTCTCTCCCTGGTTGAAGTTGTTTGCTCCTGAGAGAGGAAGCACCGTTGCCTGGGGCTCTTGCAGCATGCTCAAGGTGAGACCCGTGCCCGCAGCCACCGTCATGTTGAACCCGCCGCTGAGCGCGTCCGAAAGGCCCGGCGAGGTGGCCGCGAGGGTGTAGCCGGTGCCCGCGTTGTTGACGGTCAGGTTGGCGAAGGTCGCCACGCCACCGCCGGCGGGGAGGACAAGAGTCCCACCTAACGTGGAGCTGCCGGGGTTGGTCGCGAGCGCGACAGTGATGTTCCCGACGAAGGCCGTATCGAGATCCCCAGCCGCCGTCAGGGCCTCGACTCTCACCGAGAAGCCCGTCGCGGCGGCTCCCGTGCCAGTTGTCTCGTGGGTTTCGTCGACTTGGAAGGTGAAAGGCCCGGCTCCGAGTCCGTCCAGGACGGCCGCGGTGGTGCCGACCATGGCACCGGAACCGTAGTTGATCGTGCCTCCACCTGGGAGGACTCCATTCGTGCCGACCAAGATCCCCGATCCAGGCGTCGCTGGGTCAGCGTAGTCGCTGATCGTCTCCGTTCCGCCGCCGAACAGATTCACGACGATTCGGACGCTGCCGGGCAGAATGCCTGTTCCTGCGACAATGTCATTTGCCGAGAGGTCGTAGGCCTGTGCGGTCCCCACCCCGGCCCCCCTCGTCTCCAAGTTGTTCGCCTCTTGGACCGCCACCGGGTGATCCGTGATCCGAAGCCTTGTCGCCGCGGGGCCGGTGATGTTGAAGGTGCCCGAGACGTCATGGGTCAGGCCGCCCGAGAAGGCGAGCAGCGTGTAGTTGCTGCCTGCGTTGTTGACTTGGAGATCACCGAAGGTCGCTATGCCACTGGGAAGGGTCGTCTGGGTTAGCGTGCCGCTCAAGGTCCCACCCGCCGGATTGGCTCCGAAGACCACCGTGATCGGAACGCCGCCCGTCGTGATGGTGCCGCCACCGGAGTCCTGCACCGTGACGGCCAAACTGCCAGCGTTGAGGATGTTCGTGTTCTGCGCATAACTGCCAGTTGGGCTGTTCGTCCAGGTCACCTGACTCGCAACCGGAACAACCGGAGCCGCCGTAATGGTGAACCCAGGGGCAGTGACCCCGAGGTCGTAGCCGCCCGCAGCCGACGCGCTCAGGCTGTAGCCAGCGCCGGCCTTGTCGATCGTGAGGGTGCTGAAGGTCGCCACGCCGTTGACGCTCATGACCGTCAGCGTTCCGCCCAAGACTCCACTGCCCGGGTTCGCACCGAGCGTGACCGTGACTGGAGTGTTCACACTTACCACTGTGCCTGTGTTGTCACGGATCTCGACGGTCGGGGAGCCTCCAATGACCGCGCCCTCCACCGTGCTGGCAGCCGGCTGGGCCGTCCAGACCAGCTCGCCACCGGCTCCGCCAATAATGTTGAAGGCGCCTGAGACGTCGCTGCCCGAAGGCGTGACCG
>JAESQQ010000980.1 GCA_016765095.1 Planctomycetota bacterium
AAACCCCGCCCCTACATCCACCTGGACCGGTGTTTCCGGGTCCAACCACTAGTAAACGGGAGCACACGATCGGGAGCGGTCACTGTCGGCCAGCTCTTCTGTCGGCAACAACCCTCTAGGTGACCGCTCATGATCGTGAACTCCCGTTTAAGGGGTTGCCCGCGCAAGCGACCCCGAAGCTGATCGGACTCGCGATCGCCATCCAGTAGGGCCAAGAGAAGGTGCCCTCCCAACGCAAGAACACGATCAAGAGCGCGCCTGTGACCAGCGCCGCGACAACGGAGTAGACGTTGCCGCGACGGGTAAAGAGCGCCGCGCAGAACACCCCGAGGAGGCCCGAGAGCGCAAAGGTCATGACGCCCAGCGCGAAGTCAATCAGGCGCTTGCCGCCCGAGGCCTGGAGGTAAGTGGCCGCGACCGCGAACCCGATCAGGAGCAGTCCCGTCGCCACGACCGCGATCCGCGGGGCCTTCAGCTCGTCGGTCTTGCCTCCCGCCTTCTCGGTCTTGATCGCTCCTGGATCTGTGCCGGCCTCCACAGGCGAACCTATGGCGGGCTCAGCCGCCCCCTCCGGGGTCTCGGACTCGGCCGCAACCGGAACGATCTCGCTGGTCTCGCTCTTGCCGGCCTCTCCCTTCAAGGTGCGACGAAGCGGCTCATAAATGTCGGCGACGAGGCTCGCCGCCATAGCGTTGATCGCCGAATCGAGGCTGCTCATCGCCGCTGCGAACATTCCCGCCATGGCCAAGCCCGCCAGCCCCGCCGGCATGTGGTTGACCAAGAACTGCGGGTAGACGCCGCGATCGTCTAAGAGCACGTCGGTCGGGGCAGCAGCCCCCATCAGGTCGGGCTGACCGTAGTAGATCGAGAGCAAGAGCCCGATCACCATGAACAGGAACACGACGGGCATCGCGACCAGTTGGGAGAGCATCAGCGAAACGCTGGCGCGCCAGCCGCTCTTGGTGGTCATCATTCGCTGGACGAGGTCCTGATCGCAGCCGTAGCTTCCGGCGTTTTGGAACAAGACCACGAACGCGGCGAACAGGGTCATGGAGTCGCCGTAGTTGAACGTCCACTCCGTCTCGGACACAAAGCCCGTCTTGACGACCTGGAGCTTCTTGTTGTCGTCGAGGGTCGTCATGATTTCGCCGACCGAGAGCGGGATCTCGTGGAGGAGAAAAGCCAAGGCCCCGATCGCCGCTCCGACCACGAGCACGATCTGGAGCGTGTCGGTCCAGATCACGGCCCGGATCCCGCCCATCGCGGTGTAGATCGTCCCGATCACCCCAAACACGATCACGGCCAGCACGATCGACTTGGTGTTCAGCTCGCCGGTCAAGATCAAGCTGAACGCGATCCCAGCCATGAAGAGCCGAGCGCCAGAGGCCAGCAAACGGCCAAACAAGAAGGCCACACTCGCCGCGAGCGTCGCGCCCGGGCCCCAGCGCTGGCCGAGCACTCCGTAGATCGTGGTCGTGCCCGCCCTGTAGAGCCGGGGCAGGAAGAACACCGCGACCCAGAGCGCTCCGAGCACGCCGCCAATGTTGAGGATCAAGTAGCTGAGGTCTCCGCCCTCGCGGTAAGTCAACTGGGGGACACCGACGTAGGTCGCGGCGCTGAGCGAAGTCGCCACGATCGAAAGCGTGACCGCCCAGGTCGGCATGTTCCGGCCGCCGAGCCAATAGGACTCCGAGTCTTCCTGGCCGCGGGAGGCGAGGGCCCCCATCCCGAGGACGACGAGCATGTAGGCAGCGATGATCGCCCAGTCGATGGCGCCAAAGGCAAGGGGCAGGCTCATGAGGCTCCCGCGTGGAGTGTGCGGCCGGTCCCCGACCCTGGATATACGAAGCGATTCGCACCCGGAGCGGCGTAGCCGTTGATCAGGACCCGGCGTGGGTTCTGGCTCTGATTGGGACCCGAACCATGCACGGTGTAGGGGCCAAAGAACACCACCGATCCCGCCCCCAGGAGCAGCGCCTCGCGCTCGCTCGCGTCGAAGGGGACCTCGGACTCCTCACCACTCAGCCCGAGGTGCCCCGCGCGGCACGAGTAGGGATAGACCACGAGCGGCCCGCTCTCCGCAGGTGTGGCGTCGACCGCCAGGATCGACTGCACGAAGCTCCCGCGTCCGTTGACGTCGGTCCAGTCTGGCGTGCCGTAGTGGCGGTTCTGACTGTCTTGGTGCCAAGCGAAGGCGACCCCGTCCCCCGGCATTTTGAAGTGGCACTGGTTGAGGAGGTGCTCGACTTGGTCCGAGCCGAGGAGCTGACTGACCGGCCCGAGCAGGCGCGGATCCTCAGCCATGTTCAGGAGCTCAGGCTCGAGCGCGCCTGCCCACACGACACGGTGCAGGACGGGTCCCTCGAACACGAACCGAGCGCCCCGGTGCATGCCCGTCGCTGTAGCCAAGCCCTCGCTCTCAACGAGCAGTCGCCCAAAGCTGGCTCGGAGCGGCTCGAGCTCCGCCGCTGAGAACAGGCCCTCGGCCACGAGGTAGCCGCGCTCGAAGAACTCGCTGATCTGAGCCTCGCTGAGCCTCACCAAGTCGCTCCTTGCGAGGCCAAACGCTCCCGGAGCGCCTCGCCCTCGGCGAACACCTCGTCGCTCAGGGCCGGTCGGGGCGTCGAGTCGAGCAGCGCCCGCGCTGCCGCGACGTGGTCTAGGGCTCGCTGGATTCGAGCCGCGAACTCAGAGTCGCTCGCGGCCGCCTCGCGGAGGTGGCTCTGGATCTCAGCCACACTCGTTTCGCTGGGGTGGCAGACCAAGAGCAAGTCGAGGCCAGCCCGCAAGCAGCGCTCGGCCAAGAGCTGTGGACCGTATCGCTCGCTGACGCTCGCCATGCAGAGGTCGTCGGAGACGACGCAGCCGCGAAACCCGAGCTCCTCGCGCAGGTAGCTCAGCCAAGTCGGCGAGAGGGTGGCTGGCAGCTCAGCGTCGAGGCCCGTGGCGACAATGTGGGCCGTCATGATCGCGGGGCAGCCCTCGGCGGTGGCCCGCGCGAAGGGCACGAGGTCGGTCGCGACGAGGCTCGCCAAGGTGTCGGTCCGCGTCGGGAGGTCGTGGTGAGGGTCTAGGGGCGCCGCCCCGTAGCCTGGGAAGTGCTTGGGCACGGGGAGGATCCCGCCCGCGAGGAAGGCCTCGATCGCCCGCGAAGAGAGCTCTGCGGCCTGGTCGGGGCTCCCACCAAAAGAGCGCGGCCCAATGTGGCTCGTGGTCCCCTCGGCGGGGCACACGTCGAGGACCGGCCCCAGGACGGTGTTGAACCCGATCGCTCGCAGCTCGCGGGCCTGCTGGCGACAGACCTCGGCGACGGCGTCTCCGCCGAGGGCGGCCAAGCGACCGGGAGGAGGGAAGCGCGTCACGCTCTTGCCGAAGCGGTGCACCCGCCCGCCCTCGTGATCGATCATGAGAAACGGAGTCGGGAGGCCGGCGTCCGCAGCGCAGGCTCGGACCTCGCTCAAGAACTCAGCGAGCTGGCCCCGGGTCTCTGCGGGCGGGAGGTCTGGCGCGAGGTTGCGCTGAAACAGGATCACCCCGCCCACGCGGTCGACTTCGATCGCGCGGCGGACGCGCTCGTCGCAGCGCGCCGACTCGACGCCGATCACAAGCAGGTTGCCGAGGGGGAGAGGCTCACTCATGGCGCGAGAGTCTAGCCGACAACACAGTAGGATCCGCCCATGCGTCGCCTCCTCGCCAGCCTCCCGCTCTTCGCCCTGCTCGCCTTCACGGGCTGCGGCAGCCTCTACGCGCCCACCAGCGAGGAAGTCCCCGCGCCTCCTCGCGAGTTCCGCGCGGCCTGGATCGCGACCGTCCACAACATCGATTGGCCGAGCAAACCTGGGCTGCCGGTCGCAGAACAGCAGCGCGAACTGCTCGTGCTCCTCGATCGCGCGGCCTCCCTCGGCCTGAACGCAGTCGTATTTCAAGTCCGCCCGACCTGCGACGCGCTCTACGCGTCTGAGATCGAGCCCTGGTCGCGCTACCTCACAGGCCGCTCTGGGCAGGCGCCCGAGCCCTTCTACGACCCCCTCGAGTTCGCAGTCCGAGAGGCCCACTTGCGCGGGCTCGAGCTTCACGCCTGGTTCAATCCCTACCGCGCGCGCCCCGGCGACGACGAGCCGCCAGTGGTCCCCCAACACGTCAGCCACCCCGACTCGCCGCTCTACTCCGCGATTCGGCCCTACGGGAAGCTGCTCCTCCTCGATCCCGGTCTCCCAGAGGTCCAGGCCTACTCGACCCGCGTGATCGTCGACGTCGCCCAGCGCTACGACGTGGACGGGATCCACATGGACGACTACTTCTACCCCTACCCCCTCGAGCGGCCCGACGAGTCCGTCGTGCCCTTCCCAGACGCTGAGACCTTCGCCCGCTACGGCGGAGGCAAGTCGCGCTCGGAGTGGCGCCGCGAGAACGTAAACGGATTCGTCAAGAACCTCACTCAAGCGATCCACGCTGTCGAGCCCTGGCTCAAGGTCGGGATCGCGCCCTTTGGAATCTGGCGGCCCAAACACCCCGGGAGCGTGCGCGGCATGGACGCCTACGAGGCGATCTCGACCGATACGCGTCGCTGGCTCTACGAGGGCTGGATCGACTACCTCTCGCCCCAGCTCTACTGGGGGACCGAGTTCCCCGAGCAGCGCTTCAGCCACTTGATCCGCTGGTGGGAGGACCAGAATCCGACCGGACGCCACCTCTGGCCTGGCATTGCGACCCGCTGGATCGAGAGCAAGCGAGACCCGACCCGCGACGCCCAAGAGATCCTCGACCAAATCGGCTGGATTCGCTCCACCGTCCCCGTCGTCCGCCCCGGACATATTCACTGGAACCTAGGCGCCTTGGTCGAGGACCGGGGTGGGATCGTGGCCGCGCTCGGGGGGGACTCCTATCGCGAAGCCGCCTTGGTCCCCGCCAGCCCCTGGTTGGCGGGCGAGGCTCCAGCCGCGCTCGAAGACGTCGACCTCGAGGCCGAAGGAGAGGGCCTCGTGATCCGCTGGAGCGCCGACTCCAAAACCCGCTGGGTCGCGCTTCAGGTCCGAGACGCGGCGAGCAAGCCGTGGCGGCTCGTGGGGGTCCGCCGGGCGGGGGGAGCGTGGACCCTCCCAGATCGGCCCGCAGCGCTCGCGCTCCGACCCGTGGGGAGCAGCGGTCTGCTCGGGCCCGCCAGGGTCCTCGCCCGAAGCGAGTAGCCGGACTCTTCCTTAGTCGGCGCGGAAGAATAACTTCGCGTTTCGCTTGTCCTCGACGCCGCAGGCTGCGTTCGGCTTCGGCCGCGTAGGTCACTACGCTTGCCCTCAGCCTGCCTTGCCTGCGACGCCGAGTCCTGCGCGAAACACTGAAGTTGTTCTTCCGCCCCTCCTTA
>JAESQQ010000105.1 GCA_016765095.1 Planctomycetota bacterium
AGCGTTACGTCGTCCATGAACAGGCCCCTCAGCGTTGCCTCATTGCCTCATGACCAATTTGCTCCGGACGGTGCCCTGGCGCGTCGTAAACCCTTGCAGACTCCGTCAGTAAGAGATGGGCACCCATCGGCTATTCGCTCATCCTCGGGCGGGAGATGGCGACCAGTCAGGACTTCGTGGACTGGATCTGCTCGGAAGCAATTGCCCCCGAGTTTCTGATGCGTCTGTTCATGGCCGAGAAGGACAGCCTGCTGCGGTTCGGTGTGGGTACCACCCACAAGACAATCTACTTTCCGGAGGTCAAGGCGTTTCGTGTCTGCGTGCCCCCACCTCCCGAGCAGCGGCGCATCGTCGAGAAGATCGAGGCCCTTAACGAACGCAGCAGCGCGGCACGCACCTCCCTGGAGCAGATCCCGGTCCTGTTGGGCCGGTTCCGGCAGTCGGTCCTGGCGGCGGCCTTCCGGGGCGACCTGACCGCCAACTGGCGTGCCCAGAACCCCGACGTGGAACCCGCCTCGGTCCTGCTTGAGCGCATCCGCGCCGAACGCCGCCGCCGGTGGGAGGAGGACTACTTCGCAAAGCAGCGCGCCAAGGGCAAGGAGCCCAAGAACGACGAGTGGAAGGCGAAGTATAGGGAGCCTGAGCCTGTCGATTCGAGCAAGCTGGCGGAGCTGCCAGAGACTTGGGCTTGGATCTCGATCGCCGAACTTGCTCGCGGTGAATCGTATTCTCTCGCCATCGGGCCTTTCGGGAGCAACCTCAAGGTCGCCGACTACCGGAACAGCGGAGTGCCATTGGTGTTCGTGCGGAACATCCGCGCCGAGTCATTTGAGCCAAGCGCAAAGACCCGCTACGTGACCGAGGAGAAGGCCGATTCACTTGTTGCGCATGCAATAGAACCAGGCGACCTCCTCATCACGAAAATGGGTGATCCCCCCGGGGACACCTCCGTCTACCCGCTCGGTAGCCCGCGCGCGATCATCACAGCAGACTGCATCAAGCTGAGAGTTGAGTGCTCGCTGTCCTCCCCGAACTTCTTGCGCTTGTGGCTGCGCGCGCAGCCGGTCAAGACGCAGATCCTTGGAGAAACCCGAGGCGTAGCCCAGAGGAAGCTGAGTCTCAAGCGTTTCCGTACGATTCTCGTTGCTCTGCCACCATTGGAAGAGCAAGACGAGATCGCAGGGCAACTTGAAGCTCAGTTCGCTGCCGCTCGCCAGGCGGAAGATCGCACCACCGCAGGGACCGATTGTCTTGAACGGCTCGACCAGTCGATCCTCGCCAAGGCGTTCCGGGGCGAGCTAGTCCCGCAGGACCCCGACGACGAGCCCGCCAGCGTGCTGCTGGAGCGGATCCGCGCGGAGCGCGAAGCCGCCGCCCCCAAGAAGAAGACCAGCGCGAAGAAGCCCAAGAAGTCCAAGAAGGCTGCCAGCAGATAGCGGCGGAGGCTAAGTGTCTGAGATCAGAATCCGCCCAGTGCTCAAGCAAGCGGTGTTGGAGTTGCTTACGGAGTTCCGCGACGGGATGCCACTGGAGGCTGTCTATCGGCACGTCGGACAGGCGTGTCGAATGCCACCGGAGTGGCATCTGCCTCGGAGCCGTTCCCACAACCACGCGCCGCCCGCGCCGCCCGAGTGCCAAGGCTGTTGGGAGCCAACTTGGCAGAACGACGTTCGCCACCTTCGACGTGACCTGATCGACGCGGGTCTGTTCCGCGAGGATCCAGCACGCGGTTGGTGGCAACTTTCGGAAGCGGGTCTCCAGGTGGGGAACGCTGGACGCGGACGAGTCGAACTCACAGCGGACGAGCGTGCAGTCTTGACGCCGCCAACTCTGTTGAGCGAGGAACCGACGGGTGAGTTCACGCCTGAGTATGTCCTGCGCCAAATCAGGGCACGTCGTGGACAGCGGGCCTTTCGCGCAGCCCTTCTCTTGGCGTACGACGGCAGATGTGCGCTGAGTGGCTGTGACGCCATCTCAGCTTTGGAGGCCGCCCACCTTCGCCCTGCAAGCGAGCAGGGATCAGACCAGACAACGAACGGTCTCCCGCTCCCCGCTCAGGGCGGATTTGCATACTCTCTTTGACCTAGATCTCATTGGTATTGAACCTGAGACTCACCGCGTCGTTGTCGGACGGCAACTTGGCGGGACCGTGTATGAGCGTGAACTCGACGGGGCTGTGTTGCGTCGCCCTGAAACCCTCGCCGACCGCCCCGACCCCGGAGAAATCAGATATCGCTGGTCCCGCTTCTCAGCCGAGCCTGGCAACGGCTGACCCACTCGTCCTCGTGTCCTACAAGCGGTTGCTTGAGAAACGGTGGCAGCGTGCCCTGGCTGAGGCCCGAGCACTAGCAGCGTCGTAGGAATGGGCAGCGTTGATGCAGGGGGCTTCGTGAGAACTGCGTCACCTCCAGCTCCGGCCACTCAAGCGCCGGAAGGACCGCTTCGAAGTCCGCGAGCAGAGCATTGACCTCGGGGAGCGTACTAAGCACATCGGCACGGGGCGCGCCGAAAATGTTGGTGAGGTTGTCGATGATCAACCGGAACGTTCGGCGGGCAGCGGCAACGCTGGCATTACGCTCTGGAAAGGCAGCGGCTGGCTCCCGGCGGGGATCTGCTGAGATCCGGCGTGGGGTATCGACCATTCCGGTAGCGCGATAGATCGTCTTCGTCTCAGCCCGGTGCGCCTCGTAGAGATCCCACACCTCCGGCAGAGCGGTGAACACGCCAGCAACGGCCGTATCAAGCTCGACGCTCAACAGTTCGACTCCGCTCCAAATGAGATCGCGTGCCATCGGGACAGCGGTCTCTCTCGTGAAGACGTAGCGTTCTAGGTCCTCCTCAAGCGCGAGGCGCAGCTCAGAGTCCTCACACCGGCCGATGGCGCCGTCCATGACTGACTTCCAACGCTGTCCATGCCCCGACCGCGCGATCGCGTGCGCACCTTCATGAACCAGTGAGACGAGGCGTTGGACACCAGACTCCCGGTCCGTGACTCCGATCACTTGTGTCTCCAGGTTGCAGTTCCCGTTGCTGCCTAGATTCGGATCGACGCACACCCTCCAATCGGTGAGATTCCAGACCAGCAGTCTTGCGGCCTGACTCCACTGATCGGCCAGTTCCTCGGCAACGTTCACGCGACCTCCGTGGAATCCACACGCACGGTTGCAACCTACCTCGACTCGCCGACGCACCGAGCCCTCCGCCAAGAACCATCGGGGAGCGATCCGCCTGTCGGCACGAGGCTGCTGGGCCTGACTTGTGCCTAGACCTACCCCCAGCGCGCGGACTCCTCCCTACCGTCCCCTCAGGGCGTCCGCACACCTCCGAGCGGCGCACTGGGAGTCGGTCAGCTCGATCGACTCCCACGAGCCGTCCGGCAGTAGGACCGCTGCCCACTCCCAAACGTAGGAGTCTCCTCGTTGGACCGCCGGGGCCGGGAAGATCGGGCAGGGACCTCTGATCCCCCGGACGTTCCGGCGGCGGTTGTCGCAGACCTCCATGACCCGACCGTCCGTCAGCCGGACCTTCGCCCCCTTCTTCACGTCGTTCGTCCTCATGGCCGCTGCCTCCGTCCGGCCTTCTACTCGACGGTGCATACAGAAGGAGCAGAGGACCGAGGACGGGGTCAGCCGACCTCAGCCCAGAGGGCCGTCCACGGAACGAACCGCTCGTCTGGGACCTGCGGCAGGAGGTCGTCTAGCGCGCCAGTGATCACCCACCACGGGGCTTCCAACAGATCCTCGGCCTGCTCCGCTAGGAACGCGGTTACCTCCCGGCGAAGCTCCGGCGGGTCACCGATCTGGGCGTCGAGCAAAGCCAGGATTCGCTCAGGCGCCCGGCCGCGAATCGCTTCTAGCCGCAGTCCCTGAATCCACCGTCGTCGCGACGCGGCCTCTCCCATGACGAGCGAGGACCAGCCCCGGCGCCAGGTCCCTAACCGTCGCTCCGCCTGGTCCCGAGCCTGCCTCCTCCGCTCTTCTCTGCGCCTCGCCCGACTCTCGGCCGCCTGCGCTTCCAGGCGAGCTACACGCTCCTCGGTGCTGCGCCTGGCGAGCTGTTCGAGGTCGGGGATCTCCACCTGCTCGACGTGAAGGACATTGCCGGCAGGCCCGATCCACCGGAGCGCATACTTGCCGGGCCCGAGCTTCTCGTTGATCAGGGGGAGCGGCCCCCCGGCCTTTGCGGCTCGGCGCAGCTCCGATTGGGAGACCACCAGCTCGGACGGCCTATCGTTCATGAATTGAAGGTCGAAGCTGTCGGCGGGCAGGCGCTTGACGAGCAGGCTAGCCGCTGTGAGCAGGACCCGACCCAAAACGACACGATGCCGCAGATCCGCCGACTCGGGCAGAGAGGGTTCAGCGGCATGAGCAAGCTGCACCTCGCGGACGGGCTCCAGTTCGCCGTCCAGCTCGCTGTCCAGCTCGGGGAGGTCGGACTGAGGCGGGTCGGGCTCGTCACGCTCGGTCGCAGCAGCCTTGGCGGTCGGGTTGGCGCGGCGTGCCCTTGTGGCGGACCCACGGAGCTGACGAGCCACCGCCGAGAGTCCCTGGCGCTCCCTTGGCCTGGGAGCGCCGGGCGCTACGGATCCCACCGCCGGTGGGGGGGCGGCCGGTGGGGGGGCGGCCGGTGG